>CAZTQR010000048.1:0-22862 GCA_964615795.1 uncultured Ignavibacteriaceae bacterium | reverse complement strand
GCCGCATAGACCGCGACCATGGAAAGCAATATCACTGCAATTTTCCCCGCTTCATATGGCACCGGATAATACTTGTTGGATACATAGTAAATGCCACCGCTCATGGCAACATAGCTTATTAAAGTGGCTAGGGCGGCTCCCGTCAATCCTAACAACGGATAAAGGATGTAAATGAAAGAAATGTTCAATGCCGCCGCGACGACGGTGATGACCGGCAGATAAGAGGTCTTCTTTTCAATGTAAATGCCGGCAGTAAGATTTATGTAAATGCCGTAAAAGATATACGAGAACAGAATTATCGGCACAATGCCAAGCCCTCCCCAATAGTCCTTCCCTATCAGATGAAAGCCAAACGGGAGGTCCGCTTTCACAATATCCTCTATGAAGACTGATAGCGCAAGCACAGCGGCAGAAGCTGCAAATACAAACGCAGTCATGACCTTTGAAAATATCCACTTTGCATTTTCATCCTTGGCATTATTGAGAAAGAATGGTCGCCAGGCATATTCAAACATCGAAACGATAAGTAGCATGAATATCCCGAGCTTGTAATTTGCCTGATATACGCCCACCGTACTGTCGTCAGATATCATTTTGAGAATCGGCCTGTCAACCACCTGGACAAGGTTTGCGGCAATACCGGTTGGAATATACGGCAATGAGAACTTCATAAGTTCAGTGACAAGTTGCCTGTTCCAAGAAAAGGTCCAGCTTTTCAATACAACGGGAAACACCAGCACAAATGACACAAAGGAAGAGATCAGATTGCTGATAAGCACGGCCTCAATTCCCATATCATAATATGAGATAAGCACGATGTTGAGTATTACGTTGATCACGATATTTGTGACCTTGAACGCAACAAATTTCCCGGCCATGTTAGCCAGCCTCAGGCTGGCAAACGGAATGAGCGAAACGGAATCAAGGACCAGAATGGCAGCAGCATATTTAAGCAGGTATGAATACTTCGCATCTATCTGAAGTATACCGGCCAATCCGCCGGAAAACGCAAAGAGCAGGAGCCCGAGAAAGAGGGAATTAACCGCGTTGACAATGTACGGATTGGAGAAGTTCTCTCTTTCTGTTCCTGTTTCTTTCAGCGAGGCAAACCTCATGTAGCCTGACTCAAGTCCGAGCGAGAAGAAGACATTGAACAGCGCAATGTAGGAATAGATAAGAGCTATTACACCGTATTCTTCGGGAAGGAATTTATTTGTGTAATAAGGTACGAGCAGAAAGTTAAGAAACCTGCCGACGATAGTGTTGACACCATAGATAAGGGTGTCTTTCGAGAGGCTCCTTATTTTGTCAATCATAGATAGAGAGGAAGGAAGGCTATCTCCGGGACTGAAACAACCTTCCTCTTCAAATTGCCCTCAGATTCAGTCAGTCCTTGTAATTTATGACTACCTGCCCTGATGTCAGGAAGTTCCTGTCCCGGTCATAGACATATACATTGAATCTGCCGGTCTTATAAAAAGTAACTTCTTTCCAAAACCAATCCCAGCTTGATTCGGTATCCTGGTAGATGGTGTTGTCAAAAGACTCATTACCGTCAGAATCAACCTGATACACATCGTACATGACCTGTGATGACCTGAGTGAGTAAGGAAGCTTTACAAGTATCTTCAGATAGCCTCCCTGGGGACTGATATTGAATACTGTGCTGGATGTTATCGGGTCACCGTCCTTACTTACATCCTCGCAGAAATACATTGTCTGAGCATTGGACACTGAGGCAAATGCGGCAAGCAGTACGGCACAAAACAGCGCTGCAAAAATTTTTGTCTTCATTTCAGTTTTTAAATTATTTTGAAATTATCTCAACCAAAGCGCTTGCGACCGTTCTGTCATTATGATCAAGGAGGAATACCCTGTAGATTCCAGGAGTGTCAAAGCTCAGATCGCTCTCGTCGTTTCTTGCAAAGAAAATGTACTTCATGTCCGGCTCAACCGAATACTTGAATTTTTTGTAGAACGAAAAAGTGCCGCTGCTGAGGTTGTACTTGTCAAGCTGAATTGAGCAGTCTCTAAGCCCGATGGCATCATCTGCCTTAACCATCACTGTGAGATAGCCGGTGGTGAATCTGTCGCTTACTCCGGTTTCTCCTGCGCTCCCGTAACTTTCGCAGAAGTAAAGCACAGGGTACCTTTGAGCCTTGGCTTCCGACATGAAAGCGAAGATAAGCGCAAACAAACCCAGGATAAAAACTTTTTTCATGAAAATTTATCTCCTTTCTTATTTTGAAATTTGTTTATTCAAACTCGATTCTGACTTTTCCGGAAGCTATCGGAGTGCCGTCTTTTTTGAACACTGTGACCTTGTAATCTCCTGATTTGTAGAACGTGACTTTGTCGAAAAAGAAGTAGTCCTTTTCAGGGGAAACATTGTAAGGCTGAGTGTCAATTATTTCAGTTCCGTTTATCGCTTCACGCTCAAGCCTGACATCCACTGAACCCACGCCAATTGGCTGTGAGGTCTTCAGCATTGCTGTAATGTAACCGCCCTTTGATTTGATGAAGAACTTATCGCTCTTGCCCACTTCCTGGCCGTCTGCAGTATATTCTTCTACGAAATAAAGCTGATTGCTTCCCGTGCCCGTAGTAGTGGTCGATGTGGACTCGTCTTTGGTCTTTTCTTTCTTGGTTTCTTCCTTGGTTACTTCGGATTCTTTCTTGCCCCCGCAAGCAAGTATAAGGCTTACAGAAATGAATAATGCAAGAATGAACGAGGAATGCCCGTAAAGTTTTTTCATATTTGCCCGTTTAGTTTAGGTTTGCGTCAAAACTATCTTTACGCATAAAAACTATCAAGTAATAAAATCCAGAGAGATATCAACAGATTTTGACGAATGCGTCAGAGCGCCGACGGAAATGAAATCAATTCCGCTGAATTTCTTATACTTTGAAATGCTGTTGAGATTGATCCCGCCCGAAACTTCGACCTCAAACCTGCCGCCTATTATCTTCAATGCTTCCTTCAGATCATCGGGCTTAAAGTTATCCAGCATAACCCTGTCAACCAATCCCTTTCCTCCTTCCGCCACGGTCCTGAGCTCATCCAGGTCCTTCACTTCAATCTCTACAGGCAATCCTTTCCTATTACCTGACTTCAATTTCTTAAGTACTCCTTCAATTCCTCCGCATGCTTCAATATGATTGTCCTTGATCAGCATCATATCATAAAGACCCATGCGATGATTTTCTCCTCCTCCGATCTTCACCGCGAGCTTTTCAAACAGCCTCATGTTTGGAGTAGTCTTTCTTGTGTCTATTATCCTGATATCAGGATTGCCGAGCTTTTTTACAAGTTCGCCAGTGAAGGTTGCAATACCGCACATTCTCTGCAATAGATTCAGCGCAAGCCTTTCACCGAGCAGAATATTCCTTGTATTTCCAATAACTTCGCCAATTACACGTCTGCCGGATACATGCTCCCCTTCCCCAATAAAGAAAGTAACTCTGATGCGCGGATCTATTTCTGAAAAGACCAGTTTGAATGTCCGGAGGCCGGCAGAAATACAGGGCTCCTTTACAAGGATCTCCGCAACCGAATTTTTCCTTGCAGGTATGAGCAGATCTGATGTTACATCGCCATTCCCCCTGTCTTCTTTCAGCGCAAGTTTAATGAGACTCTCTGCCTGCCTGAAATCAAAACCTTTGTAATAGTCGGTCATTTTGTCAGAAGTTTTTTCTCAGCAATTCAATAAATGATACGGGCGGCCTCACCGGAGTAAGCTTTTGAAGATCAATGAATGCATGAACCGTAAATCCTGTCACCAGTAAACCAGCTGTTCCTGAAACCAGGTAATCAATTCTGAACCTGACTTTCGGAATGTTCCTGACCTCAGTTCTTATGACAATCAATTCATCATATCTTGCAGGCTGAATGAACTTGGCATAGGCTTCAATCACCGGCAGGCCGACATTCAATTTCTCCAACTCCGCATAAGGCGAACCAACATTCCTTAGGAGATCATTTCTTCCTGCCTCGAAGTACTCCAGATAACGGGCATTGTTAACAACACCCATCTTGTCGGTATGCGCGTAAAGCACTCTGCAAACAGTCTCTGAAGAAATCAACTTTCTCCGTTGAAGATTTTGCCGGGATTCATAATGTCATTCGGATCCATAGCATGCTTGATCTTCTTCATAAGATCGAGCTCCGCTTTTCCGAGAGCAATGGGCAAATACGCCCTTTGCGAATATCCGATACCGTGTTCACCGGAGATCGTGCCCCCAAGCGTTACAGTATGCTCGAAGATCTCTCTTATCGCAGTATCAAGATTCTTCTCCCAAGCCTCATCATTCATGTTGTCCTTGAGAATGTTCACATGCACATTTCCGTCACCGGCGTGACCGTAACAGATAGTTGTTATGCCGTACTTACCGGATATTTCTTTCACTCCGCGAATCAGTTCAGGAATTCTCGCCCTTGGAACAACCGTATCTTCTTCTTTGTATTCAGATATGGACTTTACAGCTTCGCCGATGCATCTCCGCAAGGACCACAGTTCGTCCATCTTTATCCTGTCCTCTGCAAGTATTACATCATATGCTCCATTATCCATTACAGTCTCCGCAATTGACTGAATATCTTTATCAAGTGCGTCTTCATAGTTACCGTCTACTTCTATAAGAAGCTGTGCCGCTGCGTCATTGTTCGGAAACTTCTTGGACAATTGTCTTTCGGCCGCCTGCATTGCAGAGTTCTCCATGAGTTCAAGAGCCGAGGGAGTTATTCCCGACTGAAAGATCTTTGACACCGTCTTTGCACAGTCATCAATACTCCTGTATGCTGCAAGCATGACCTTTCTGTGCTTTGGCAACGGTATAAGTCTAAGATAGATCTTTGTGATTATGCCAAGAGTACCTTCGCTTCCAACAATAAGCTGAGTTAGATTGTATCCCGAGACATTCTTCAGAACTCTGCCTCCGGCATTAACGATCTCGCCTTCAGGTGTAACGAACTCTATTCCCAGCACATAGTCCTTAGTAACACCGTACTTCACAGCCCTCGGGCCTCCCGAACACTCAGCCAGATTTCCGCCAATGAAAGAACTTCCTCTGGAAGCCGGATCCGGGGGATAATAAAGGCCATGCATCTCGCACTCTTCCTGGAGAACCTGAGTTATAACACCCGGCTCCACAACGGCCTGAAGATTCTCGGTATCAATCTCGATGATCTTTCTGAATCTATCCATTGAGACGCAAATTCCTCCGTAAACAGGCAAAGCGCCGCCCGACAAACCTGTACCTCCGCCTCTCGGGATCACCGGTACAGAATGAATGTTGGCTAATCTGACAATGGATGAAATTTCTTCTGCCGTGACGGGCCTTACAACTAAGTCCGGTTCAAATGAGAGGTTTTCGGTATAGTCCCTTGAACAAACCTGCCTTGTTTCTTTATCTGTATGTACATATTCCCTGCCGACAATGGATGCGAGTTCGGCTTCCAGTTCAGCTATGATAATGTTATCCATCTTTGAAAATACCCATTGACCTGCGAATTTTCAATTTCATATACCGCACAGCGGCTGTCAATTTCAGCTTAATGATAAACCTCATGAGGAAAGGCACAAGCCTCATAAAAATATCCCTCCTAATGTTGTTATTGAAATCTAATATTCGTAATTTTGCTCATTAACATTTATCCCAACATGAAACTAAACCTTAACACTATGTTCGGAAACAAGACAAAAGAGCCTGCTTACACGGAAGAAGTCAGAACACCCGCAAGGCCAACGCCGGCACCTCAGCAGGAGAAGGTCCTCACGCTCATAAGTGATGGCTGTAAGTTTGAGGGGAATCTTTCTTCCCCATCCACCACCAGGATTGACGGCCACATAGTCGGCAATCTCAGAGGTGAGAGCGGCATCATCATTGGAGAGAAGGGTACTGTTGAGGGTAACATTAATGCTGTGGAGATTACCATCTCAGGAACAGTAAAAGGCAACATCAAGGCTCACAGGCTTGAGCTGAAAAGATCCTGTTCTTTGGAAGGTGATATCAATGTTGAAGAACTTGTTACCGAAGCCGGAGCCAAGTTCAACGGCAATTCAAAGATGGGCGACCTGAGTTCAAAGAGCAATATCATTGACATGAAGGAAGCAGAAATTGAGATACATTCTGAGAACAAGCCAAAGGACAAGCCGGTTCTGAAGTTCCACTGATCTTTTTTTTTCCGAACATTGTGAAGGGGCGCAGAATATATATTCTGCGCCCCTTTTTATTTTACTGCTTCGCCGGTTTCAACTCAAACGACAGTTCCTTTTCGCTTCCTCCACGCAGATACTTCAGCTTCAGTATGTCACCGTTCTCCAGATCGTTTATAACAAACACCAGATCCTGTTCATTGCCGATTGTTTCTCCGTTGGCTTCAATTATCACGTCCTCAGCCCTCAGGCCGGCTTCAAAGGCAAGCCCTCCCTTTTGAATATCAGTAACAACTACTCCACGGGGCTTGTCCATACCAAGGTATTTTGCAATCCTCTCGTCAACAGCCTGTATTCTGAATCCAACATTGAAAGTTCTCTCTATCTTACCTTTCTCTTTGATCTCCTGCATGATCTTCTTTACCCTGTTGATGGATATAGCAAAGCCCACTCCGATGCTTCCGGAACTGAACTGGCCTCCGGTATAAATGATAGTGTTCATCCCGATGACATCCCCGTCGGCATTTACAAGCGGACCGCCGGAGTTTCCGGTATTGATTGATGCGTCGGTCTGAATCATATCCTTGTAAACCCTGTTGCCGTCAGCATTTACTTTCATATCAGTTGCACTGACCACACCCACTGTCACTGTCGGTTTGTCGTTGATCTCAAACAACCCGAAAGGATTTCCCAGCGCAATCACCCATTCGCCGATTATGACATCATCTGAATTCCCGAGCCTTGCATAATTAAGCCCGCTTTTTTCGATCTTCAGAAGCGCGACATCGGAATTCTTGTCCGAGCCGATCAGCTTTGCCTCGACGGTCTCTCCGTTGGTCATTGTCACCGAAATCTTTGTTGCATTGCCTGCAACGTGGTCATTTGTAAGGATGTATCCGTCTTCGCTGATTATGAAACCTGAACCGAGGCCTTTCACTACCTGCTTCTGCGGAGGCCTGCTGCCGAAGAACTGCCGGAAGAAGGGATCATTCTCAAACATCGAGAACGGATCCTGATACTCTCTCACTTCTTCAACGTTTATTCCCACTATTGCAGGAGAGACCTTTTGCACTGCCCTCGTAATTGCGTTCTCCCGGGTATCGCTTATGCTTTTGCTGTTCTCCTCGCTTCCCGAACCCTGCTGAGTGTTTTTAACTGTGCTTAACGGCTTGCCGTCATTTTTCCACTGCATGAAATACTTAGCCACAGCTAAGCCGGTTACAATTACAAGTACAAGAAGCAGAGACAGAACTATTTTCAACGCCCCATCAGATGAATTTGCCTTGACGGTGTTTTGAAGATTTGTTTCCAATGCATTACCTGCTAACATTTCTTTTGATCCTGTTTGTTTATTTCTTAAGGTTCTTTTTCACTTTGGAACAAATAGCATCTGCATCTATTCCGTATTTCCTCATAAGCTCCGATGCAATGATGCCGCTTTCGCCGAACGTATCATTGATTGCTACAAAGTCCATCTTTGTGGGCTGATGCAGTGCAAGGACTTCGGCAACTGCACCGAACAATCCGCATGTCCACTGATGATCTTCGCATGTGATCACAAGCCCGGTTTCCCTGGCACACTTAACAATTGTATCAACGTCGACCGGCTTTATCGTATGCATGTTCACAACCCTCGCGCTTATGCCCTCCTTTTTCAGACTTTCCGATGCGAGTATTGCTTCCCAAACGAGCAGTCCGCTTGCTATCAGAGTTACGTCGCTGCCGTCAATGAGGGTGTCGGCCTTTCCAAATTCAAACGGTGCGTTCATGTCTGTGAAGTTCGGCGACTTCTCCCTGTAAAATCTTATGTAGAAAGGCCCGTATGTGTTGATAGCCATTCTAACTGCCCTGTATGTTTGATTGTAATCACACGGAGTAATGACATTCATTCCGGGAAGTATCCTCATTATGCCAACATCTTCAAATGACTGGTGCGTTGCGCCGTCTGCACCGACCGTAATTCCGCAGTGGGATGCGCAGATCTTTACATTCATATCACTGTATGCGAGCGATTGCCTTATCTGGTCAAACGGCCTGCCCGTCGCAAATTCGCCGTAAGTTGACGCAATCGGGATCTTGCCGACAAGCGCAAGGCCTGCAGCTGTTCCGATCATGTCCTGCTCCGCCACGCCGACTGAGATGAACCTGTCGGGATATGCGTCCCGGAACAGATTTGTTTTGACCGAACCGGTAACATCTCCACCAAGCACTACCAGATCAGGATTTACTTTTCCTTCATCCACCAAAGCATCGGCAAATCCCTGCCTGGTTTCCTTCATTTCAGGATCTTCAATATTGAATGACATTATTCTGGATTAATTTGTACTAAAATACTTTTTGAATGCAATGAATTCAATGAATTCCACTTGAGATCAGGCCATTTCGGAAAACAATATGCCCTGTCAAAACAAAAACCGGCGATCTGTCTCCAAACCGCCGGCTGAATTAAACTGAACTGCGGAAGTTCAATGGCCGGATGAGCCTATTCTGCTCACTGCACCGCCTACCGGTTTCCTCAAAATAATGTATCTCTCTGAATTTCTGTCGGCAATTATCATATCTGATGAATCAACTATCCCGTCGCCGTCAAGATCTGTCGGCACATATCCCATTACATACTCGTGGGCATCATTGCTTACTGCCGAACCGTCCGTGATGTCTATTAGCCCGTCCTGATTTACATCTCCGCTGAATATATGTGCCCTGCCGTTAATTGTTGCAAGATTGTTTCCATAGGCCATTGTGCTGTCTCTGGAAAAATCGTAAAATATTTCTCCGTTCATAAGAAAAAGAGCACTGTCCTTACTCCAGGTCTCTATCGAATTTCTGTGTTTAACTCTGATGTAGTAACCGGCTTCCTCTTCAGCAAAAGACAATTCACATGTTGCCACAGATCCGGGATTTACAACAACTTTATGCGATTCAATAACCCTGTCCGGATCTTCTGTATCATGCAAACTGAAAGTGACAGAATCACTCCTTGCCGCATAACCTTCAAATAGTGCAAATACAGTCAGTCCGTTTCTCCGTGCATTGAGCTCCTCCTGTACAGGGCCATACTGCAGAGCAAGATCCTCTGAATACAATGTGCCGGTTTCATAATACTGATCGCCTGACTTGTGTCTGTGAACAACAGCATTGTTGTATCCCGATAAAAGTCCAGAGAATGAAGCGGGCTCTGTATTCCCGATAAACTTCTCTTTCATTGATGACCCTGTTGAGCTGTTGCTGTACTGAAACAGGATTCTCGAATTTCTCAAATCGCCCTGTACCAGTTCGATCATGACCTGAAATGACGCATAGTCGCTAGTGTCGCCGTTTTTCAACTTCATTCTGTCGAAAGTTACCAACAGATAGTTACCGGCGAACTTGTACGATATTCTGTTAGAAGAACCGGCAATGCCATTATCATAATCCATCCAAAGCGGCGCGATTGCAAATGCATTGAGTGATCCTAGATCTGAAGTATCAGGCGGCATTGAACTATTGAGAACAGGTCCGTTGATCAATGATATGAAACCGTTCAGTGAAATGTAAACCGAATCATAAACATTCTCAAAGAATTTAATCCTCTTCCCCGCATTGGAGATATTACCAAGTGCAAAGTATCCGTCATCTGTGTTTCCAACATGTCTTCCCTGAGAAACATCCGTTCCGTTTTCCAGAAGGCTAATGCTGTTGGATGTATCTTTCCAGTGAAACTGAGGAGATGCGCTCCCTGATGTTCCGCACATATTGGAAGTTGCATAAAAATAACCACCGTCACCGATACCTGAATTGTACTGCTTTGACAGAAAGTTCGATCTTACTGTATCGTTCTGCCTGTTTTGATCTCCCGCCAGTTGAGTGAATGCTGAAACCATGTACTCCCCGGCAATATCGGGTATAACGGGTGGAAAAGTAACCGTCACGGATTCTCCGGACATTACAGCAGCGGATGTTGATACAATGATTGTTTGCGGCCCGGTTAGTTGAAGTGAAATGCTGAAACTCTCAAGCTGATTCTGAATTCCTTCGTTTTTCACAACGGCCTGAGTTACTATGGAATCTGAAGAGCACATATTGAACGGACCCGAAGGCATTGCCAGTGAAACTATGGAAACATCAGAGGAAAGCATGGTTCCTACTGAAATGTCATCAAGCCTGAGTATTTCACCGTTTGTGTTTATGTGCTGAAATGCCAGCCAGACAGTTTGCCCTGCAAACTGGTTAAGACTGACAGAATATCGCCTGTATAATTGATGAGGAGGATATTCGGAACCGTCACTTATCCTCATCAGTTGCAAGCCGAAAGAACCGGGAAGTGAATCTGATGTTGAAGCAAGTATTCTCAGAGTGTCGCCGTAGATCTTGTAGAATGTTTGCCGCAGATGAAACACGAGAGAATCTCCCGCCGACGGAACAAATCTCTTTGTGACAAGAAGCGAAGCTCCGTATGTCGTATCAAACTCGCTTACGGCACAGCCATTCCCTGATCTGCAGTACTTGTCGGAACCCTTCCAATCAACTCCGCTGCCTTGGAGGATGTGACTGCTCCAACCTCCTGGAGGGAAAACGGCTCCCTCGAATGTTTCACTTAACTTTATCTGAGCTTTGACAGGATGCCCGGCAGAAATGGAAAACAGTAAAAACAGAATCGCAATAGTTCCCTTGTAAAGGAATTTCATGAATTCTCCCTTTTATTAATAAATGTTTGTCAGACATTTGGGGAAATTCCTTTGGGGTATTATTCCGAAGGCAGAATGTACCTTCAGAATGTCTGCACAGCCTGCGATCCCGAAGTAGCTTTGTTTCGGAAATCAGGAAGCAGGCTATGCCAAACCTTAAGCCATCCTTTCGTGACTCTTAAAGAACAAGGTTATTGGTTTGTTATGGAACTGATTTTGCAACGTAATTTGATGCGTTGAACTCCACTAACAGCATGTCAGAACCGTCCACGGTATAATCGCCGTTCAGGTCAGTAACTACATAACCGGAAACGAAATTGCTTGCATCGTTGTCAATCATTGATGCATCTCCCGCGTCAACGGCACCGTCCTGATTAACATCACCGCTGAAGATCGCAAACCTCACAGGGCTTGCATCCGCCTGCATCATATTGTTTCCGAATGCCCTGCCTGCCGATGGCAGAAATGAATAAGTCTCAATTGTCATAGGATCATAGATCTCACCCCCCGCCCGGCTCCAGGTTTCAACAGAATTTCTGTGCCTGACCACCACATAATATTCACCTGCGGGAGCATAGTTCATCCTGCAGTTGGCAGTCAGAGACGATGAATCAAGAACAGCTACAGATGAATCGATCATTGCATAGGGTGCCTTAGCATCCCTGAGATAAACCCTTACAGTGTCTTTCCTGTTATGCCTGTTTGTTGATGCGTTGTAAAGGCCTTCAATTGCAAGATTCACATCAAACTCTGTCTTCAGAACATACAATCCGGTTTGCCTGTCAGAGGCCGCTATCTTTCCCGAAGGGAACATATACATGCCCCAGCATCCGTTGTAAGTTCCTCCGTCATTTGCCGGATAAGTGTCGTACCAGGCAACTTCAGTGGGCAAAGCTGGATTTGATACATCCACCATTCTTAAGCCCGCAGTGTAATGACCTGCGAGTATGTAATTTCCATAGCATTCAACATTATGTACAATTGAAGATGTAATTCCTGTCGGCTGCCAGCTTGAGACAAACGTGATGTTTCCGAAATCCGATACATTCCAGATCTTCATCATCCTGGGTGTATTCCCGATCTCGTCTGTCACAAAAAGGAGATTGCCGTCCGGCGAAAGGGCTGTATTGTGCGGTCCCGAGTTTGGAAGATTTATGAATGATGTAATCAGACTAAGTGAATTCTTGTTGGTAGCATTGATTATACTGACCTTCGATTCATATATATTCGCCGCATAGATCGTATCGTTGACCACTCTGCAATCGTGGATATAAGAGGCATTGAACCCTCCCCTTTTTACCGGATTCTCCGGATCAACCGAAAGATCGATCACCGTGACACCGTTGCCGAAGCCTGAGTTACATCCGTTAAGAAAGAGGAAAGGACCCTCCTGCGATATTGAATGCGAACTTGTATGCCCTGCCGGTATATACTTCTTCACATATCTTACAGAATCCGGAAGGTACTGAAGATCTACGATCTGAATTCCGCTGTTTCCAACTTCAGAGACAATGTAGGCGTAATGCGAATAGGTTTTCATCTCACGCCAGATATTGCTTGAACTTGAAGCATTGGTCGTTGGCACAAAATCCACCTCCCTGATATTTCCCGGATCAGTAATGTCAATGAAAGCAGTCCCGTCATAACAACCGAGGATTGCATACTCCCTTCCGTCAGGAGCCTTATAGCCCCAGATCGCAGAATAAAGCCCGGCGGAAATATGCTGATTCAGGTTGGATAGCAGATACATGTTGTTGTTTCCTAATTGCCCGACAGAAGCTGCCGGAAACGATACAGCCAGAATAAGCAGTAAGATAATTCTCTTCATTACATTTGCCTGAGTTAGTTTAGAATATTTGAAAACTGAATATTAAACTCATCTGCGATTGTGTTGCCAGATTGATCCGGACTGCATTTGGGGTCAGAGAATTTTATTCTCTGCAGATAGGAAGCAATAAACTGATTGGGGGATGAAGCAATATATTACTTAAGCCGTGAAATGACAATAATTATTTTTGTCCTCAACTTTCAGATGATTTCTCGGCTACATATACTCTCTTATTCTCTTAATGACCTCACCGGCAAACCATTCCGATAACCCGAAGCTCTCAGGCCGTCCGCTTAAAGGAGCAGTAAGGTATGTCAATCCCTTTTCTTTTCTCAGCCATGTTATTTGTCTCTTGGCGTACCTTCTTGTGTTTCTTTGAATCAGCCTGATCATCTCCTTCTCATCATGCCTGCCTTCAAGGTACATCATCACTTCCTTTATGCCGACAGTGTTGACCGAGTTTGTTGTGCTGTAATGATAATGACTCATCAGCGCCGTTACTTCATCAATGAGTCCGGACTCAAGCATTAATATCACTCTCTTGTTTATCCTTTCATAAAGCACCTCCCGCGGAAGATCAATTGCAAACTTAAGAGTTTCAAAATCCGGTTTTGCATTGATCAGATTCATCTCGGAAAGCCTGTTGCCTGTTATCATATAAACTTCAAGAGCCCTGAAGACTCTCCTCGAAAATTCCGGAGCTATGCTCGCTGCCGATGCCGGATCAACCTGCCTTAGCATTTGGTGAATGTGATACTTCCCTTTCTCTTCAAGTACCCTGTTCAGTTCAGACCTAACCTCAGGCGAACTGATCTCCTGTTCATAAAATCCGTCCGTAAGCGCGCGCATGTATAATCCGCTTCCTCCGGTGATTACCGGCTGTACATTTCTAGTGAAGCAATCCCTTACTAAGTTGCGGGCCTTTGAGGCAAATTCTCCCGCACTGAATTCCTGTTCGGGCTCAAGCTCCGAAATGAAGTAATGCCTGACCTCAGAAAGTATCCTGTCGCCCGGCTGTGCCGTTGCAACAGGCATGTTTCTGTAGACCTGCCTTGAATCGGCGGAAATTATTTCGCCGTTGAGTTGCTTTGCAACAAGGAAAGATGTTTCAGTCTTTCCGGAACCTGTGGGTCCCATAATTGCAACCGCAAACTTCCTTTCAGTCTTCAAATCGCCGGGAAAAGTTTAATAAGATCTGAGTCTGTTGTGCAGTCTCCGGAAAATGAATTGCAAATGCATGATTGCATAAGTAAGTTAAATAAAACAAAAGCGAACTTACAATGAAACTCCGAAACATTACTGCAGCTATAATCACTATTGTATTCCTCTCAATCCTTTACAGTAATCTGATGGCATTCAAAGACGGCATTGTCGGATTTACGAAGAAGAACGGCGAAGCGATCGGTTGTGTTTGCCACGGCCTTGAGCCGAACGATTCGATCTCCGTAAGGATATCCGGCCCTGCAAGTGTAAGAGTGAATGACACTGCGACCTATGTCCTGTCAATAGCCAACGGTCCTGCAATTTCCGGCGGGTGTGATATTGCAACAAGCCTTGGAGATCTTACCACATCTCCGATCGATACATTTCTCAGGAGAGCTGAACAGTTTCCCGGTGCGGGATTTGAACTCACACACAAAGAACCGAAACTGTTCGCAGGTGATACGCTGAAATTCTATTTCAGATACATTGCTCCCAATACACCTAATGTAACTGACACGATCTTTGCAAACGGGAATTCAACCAACAACGATGTAAGTTCAGATAATGACAAATGGAATTACTCGCAGAACTTCCTTGTGAGCGTAACGCTTACGGATATAGAGCATCAGAATGAGTTTGTCAGTGATTTCACATTGGCTCAGAATTATCCCAATCCGTTCAACCCGGCCACAAACATAACATTTACATTGGCAAGGCCTACTGAAGTCAGTCTTCGTATCTATGACGGCATTGGCAGGACAGTTGCGACTCTTTTAAGCGGTGATCTCTATTCTGCCGGAAGGCACGAGGTCCTTTTTGATGCGGGCTCATACGGACTCAACAGCGGCGTGTATTTCTACGAACTGCGCGCGGGCGGCAGGAATGAGGTCAGAAAGATGCTGCTGGTAAAGTGATTTTCCGGGTGCGGCGCCGGAATATATATTCCGGCGCCGCTTCCCTCACATTCTTCCGCAATCACACCCATATATATCTTTCAACTTTCTGCACTAATGAGTAAATTGCCACATTCTTCTAACCAATAACTTAATGCTCAGACCTGTAATCTTTGCCGCAGTGTTCTTCGGTGCAATAGGTTTGTTTATTTATTCGGCAAGAAATTTTCTCTCTTATCTCAAGCTTGCCAAGCCGGAAGACAGGTCGGGCAATATTCCCCGGAGACTCTCAAATACATTCAACATTGCTTTCCTGCAAACGAAACTTCTCAGAAGCAGGCTTGCAGGAATCCTTCACCTTGTTATATACTGGGGATTCGTTGTGCTCTTGTTTGTTGTTCTGGAATCCATTATCGAAGGCTTTTTTCCCGACTTCTCATTCGCTTTCCTCGGGCCGCTTTACAGTATGCTCACTTTTCTTCAGGACCTCTTCGGAGCGCTGGTACTGGTTACCGTGATCTTCTCGCTCTTCAGAAGATATGTGGGAACTCCGCAACGACTGAGAGTTGACTCTTCTTCGAAACTGGATGCTTCGTTCATTCTTCTCATGATCGCGCTTGTGATGGTCACAATGTTCGGCATGAGTGTCGAAAAGATCCTGCTTGGATCATCTCATGGCTACAGGCCTGTTTCTGCATGGCTTGCCGGGTTCTTCAGCCACGGCTCCGGGACCCTGTACGAAATTTTCTTCTGGGCTCACATTATAATTGTGCTTGCGTTTCTTAATTATCTGCCCTACTCGAAGCATTTCCATGTGCTGTCTTCTGTGGTCAATACATTCCTTTCAAATTACAGGATACCATTTACCGGCGTTGTACTGAAGCCGATCAATTTTGAAGACGAGGCAATTACACAATACGGTGCTAAGGATTTTACTGACCTGACCTGGAAAAATATACTCGACGGTTACACCTGCACAGAATGCGGAAGATGCACTTCGGTGTGTCCGGCAAACACAACCGGCAAACTTCTTAATCCGAAGCTCATTGTAACCAAGATCCGCAAGCGAACCATGAACGCCGGGCCGGAGATGGTTAAGAAGAATGAGTCCTCTGAGGAACTTCAGAAGAATCTTGTAACAGATTACATCTCAGCCCAGGAACTATGGGCGTGCACAACTTGCATGGCTTGTGTTCAGGAATGTCCCGTAATGATCGATCATGTGACGCCGATCGTTGAAATGAGAAGGAATCTCGTAATGATGGAATCGGAATTCCCGCAGGAGATGAACACTGTATTCAGGAACATGGAAAACAATGAATCGCCGTGGGCTTTTTCACCTGATCAGCGAAACGACTGGATAGACGAGCTTTCCGATGAGCTTGCAGGCGAAGGACAACCCAACAGCCTGAAGAAAGTCTCGAGCCTTGGCTCTGCAGATGAACTGGATGTCGTGTTCTGGTCAGGATGCGCAGGAGCGTTTGACAAGAGGTACAGGAATGTTACCAAATCATTTGCACAGTTGCTCAATAAGGCCGGCGTTAAATATGGCGTGCTCGGAAGCGAAGAGAAATGCACGGGCGATCCGGCCAGAAGGCTTGGCAATGAATTTCTCGCTCAGTCACTGATCCAGCAGAATGTTGAGACACTTAAGAAATATAATGTGAAGAAAGTAGTAACAGCTTGTCCGCACTGCATGAATACTCTCAAGAATGAGTATTCTGCGTTTGGTATTGAGCTGGAAGTAACGCATCATACGGAGTTCATTGAAAAGCTTATCAGTGAGAAGAAGATCGTTCCGAAAAAGAAAATTGACGGCAAGATCACCTTCCACGATTCGTGTTATCTTGGCCGGTATAATGACATTTATTCTTCACCAAGAAGTTCACTGAACAGCATTCCCGGTGCTGAGCTCATTGAGATGAAGCGTTCCGGTGACCGCGGTCTCTGCTGCGGCGCAGGAGGAGGCAGAATGTTTCTTGAAGAGACGGAAGGCAAGCGTGTCAACATTGAGAGAACCGAGGAAGCGCTTTCCACCGGAGCATCAACCATAGCTTCAGCATGTCCGTTTTGCATGACAATGTTAACTGACGGAGTGAAGGCAAAGGATAAGGGCGACGAAGTGAAGGTCAAGGATGTTGCGGAACTCGTACTCGAGAGCACTTGATTTTTTTTAACAAGCACAAATCAATTAAACCAATCTAAGGAGAATTAAGTAAATGTCTTATTTTTTCACTTCGGAGTCCGTTAGTGAAGGGCATCCGGATAAAGTGTGTGATCAGATCTCTGACGCAATACTTGATGACATACTGAAAGCTGATGAGAATGCAAGAGTTGCATGCGAAACATTCTGCGCAACGGGACTGGTTCTTGTCGGCGGAGAAATAACCACGAACCACTTTGTTGATGTTCAGAAACTTGTTAGGGATGTTGTAAAGGATATTGGATACACTAAGGGTGAATACAGATTTGATTATCATTCGATCAACGTACTTTCCGCCATCAATAAGCAGTCTCACGACATCGCAGTCGGCGTTGACCGCGGCGGCGCCGGCGATCAGGGAATGATGTTCGGGTATGCAACGAATGAAACAAAGGAGTTTATGCCTCTTCCGATCGTACTTGCACACAAACTCATGAAAGAACTTGCGCATATAAGGAAAAAGAAATCTGACCTTATGCCGTATCTGCGCCCCGACTCCAAATCACAGGTTACGGTTGAATATGATGACAGCGGAAAGGCGAAGAGAATTGATGCAATTGTTGTTTCCACTCAGCATGATCACGGCGTCAAGCAATCAAAGATCAGGCAGGACGTCATCGAGTATCTCATTGACAAGGTGATTCCTGCGCACATGCTTGACAAGAATACTAAGATACATGTGAATCCTACAGGTATATTTGAGATCGGCGGCCCGCACGGAGATACCGGCCTGACAGGAAGAAAGATCATCGTTGATACATACGGCGGAAAAGCGCCTCACGGCGGCGGAGCATTCTCCGGAAAAGATCCGTCTAAGGTTGACAGGAGCGCGGCTTACGCCGCACGGCATATTGCGAAGAATGTTGTTGCAGCCGGCCTTGCAGAAGAATGCATGATCCAGGTCTCTTACGCTATAGGTGTGAAGGAACCTGTTTCAATTTATGTCAATACTAACGGTACAGGGAAAATGCCGGATACTGAGCTATCAAGCCTGATCAAAAAGAACATTGATCTGACTCCGCAGGGAATCATTAAGAGGCTCAAGCTGAAGAGGCCGGTCTACAGGGCTACAGCAGCTTACGGCCACTTCGGAAGAAATGAAAAAACCTTTACGTGGGAAGCTCTTGATCTTGCTAAAGATCTGAAGTCCCTAGCGAAGTAATAACTTGCCGGCGTTCTGAATGAGCGAATTCATTTTCGGTTTTCTTCATCCGTTCAGATGCACCGGACTGTTCTTCAGATATCCAAAGCTTATAGCGTATTCGATTGTCCCAATGGTGATAAATCTCGTCATCTACGGGACAATCTTTTTTTATGTTTACGGATGGATAATGGATGGTGCCGCAGGCAGAGAGATCTTTGCCATGAAGGAAGGTTTAGTGTTCGATACATTGAGGTTTCTGGTTAAAGCCGCTGCACTTCTGCTGGTCCTGCTCCTGTGCTATTTTCTGTTTGTCATTTTTGGAGGGATCATCTCTGCTCCGTTCAACGAGTTCATCTCAAAGCATGTTGAAGAAAAGAAGTTCGGAGTCAGGAGTTCAGTTGAACTGCCGTTCTTCCGGGAAGTTGCTGTTAGCATAAGGGAGGAACTGAAAAAACTTCTCTTCTACTTCTCAGTGATGATACCGTTGTTTGCCGTTAACTTTGTGCCGATGATCGGCAGCGCCGTTTCACTGGCTTTAGGAACTCCGTTCTCATTCTACTACAACGCGCTTGATTTTCTGGATTACCCCATGACAAGGCACGGAGCTGTGTTCAGTGCCAAACTGAGAACAGTGAATTCAAAGCTTCTCACCTCGATGGGTTTTGGAGCGATCGCTTTCCTGCTCATGTTCATTCCGGTGGTGAACGTAATGTTCAAGCCGCTCCTGGTTGTTGCGGGAACAGACCTTTATCATTTAAAGAACTACATTCTGCAGAATAAAACGTAATTCATTGACCTGTATGAAGCAACCCGAAATTACACTGAAAACAGCGCTCGAGCACGGACTTCTCGAAGAAGAGTATGAAAGGATAATCAGGATCCTCGGAAGAAAGCCGACATTCACAGAGCTCGGGATCTTTTCCGTAATGTGGAGCGAACACTGCTCATACAAAAATTCAATACTGGAACTGAAGAAACTCCCCCGATCCGGAGGCAGATTGTTGGTTAGCGCAGGTGAGGAGAATGCGGGACTTGTTGATATAGGCGACGGGCTGGCAGTGGCCTTCAAGATAGAATCGCACAACCATCCTTCGGCCGTGGAGCCTTACCAGGGTGCCGCTACCGGTGTCGGCGGAATTCTCAGGGACATTTTCACAATGGGTGCAAGGCCGGTAGCCGCTCTCAACTCGCTGAGATTCGGACTCATTGACGGCAGTTCGGAAGAAAAGAATACGCGCTCAAAATTCCTCTTCAGTCATGTTGTGAAAGGAATTGGCGGCTATGGCAACTGCTTCGGGGTTCCAACAGTTGCCGGCGAAGTCTGTTTCGATGATTGCTACCATGACAATCCCCTGGTGAATGCAATGGCTGTCGGCATTGTAGAGCACGGTAAAGTGGCTACAGCAAAAGCATCCGGTAAAGGCAATCCGGTTTTCATAGTAGGCTCTTCAACGGGAAAGGACGGCATCCACGGTGCAACTTTTGCATCGGAAGAGATTTCTGAAGAATCGGAATCGAAGCGCCCTAATGTACAGGTTGGAGATCCTTTCACGGAAAAGCTGTTGCTTGAAGCAACACTTGAAGTGATACGCGCCGGAATTGTAGAAGGGATCCAGGATATGGGTGCGGCAGGCATCACATGCTCCACAAGCGAGATGAGTGCGAAAGGCAACTGTGGTATGAAGATAGATCTTGATAAAGTGCCCCTGAGGGACAAGGACATGTCTGCTTACGAGATCATGCTGTCGGAATCGCAGGAACGCATGCTGGTTGTCGTCAGAAAGGGTTGTGAAGATGAAGCTGTTTCTGTTTTCGGGAAATGGGATCTCAACTGCGTCAGGATCGGCGAAGTCACAGACGGTAAGATGATCGAAGTTCACCACAAGGGAGAAAAGGTTGCTGAAGTTCCGGCCGAAGAACTTGTTCTTGGCGGTGGCGCACCGGTTTATGTCAGGGAAAAGAGCGAGCCGGCATATTTTAAGTCAAAGCGGTCTTTCGATTTTTCAGCGCTGGAAGTTCCGGATGACTTCAATCAAATTCTTCAAAGACTGCTATCTTCACCTAACATAGCAAGCAAGAAGTGGGTTTACACTCAGTATGATTCTCAGGTTGGCACCAACACAGCGATGCTTCCCGGAGGAGATGCTTCACTTGTGCGGATAAAGGATTCCCGCAAAGCTCTGGCAATGAAAGTTGACTGCAATTCCCGATATGTTTATCTGAATCCTTACAAGGGCGGAATGATCGCTGTTTGCGAATGCGCAAGAAATGTGGCTTGCACAGGCGCGGTTCCGCTTGCAATAACGAACTGCCTTAACTTCGGCAACCCCTATAATCCGGAGGTTTACTACCAGTTCTCTGAGGCTGTAAGGGGAATCGGTGATGCCTGCAAAGTTCTCGATACACCGGTTACGGGAGGCAATGTCAGTTTCTATAATCAGTCAAAGGATTATGCCGTATATCCTACACCCACTATCGGAATGATAGGCCTTCTTGAAGATGTTGACCTGGCGGTAGGATCAGGATTCAGAAATCCCGGTGATGATATAATACTGCTCGGGGACTTCAGGCCGTCATTCGGCGGCTCGGAGTACATGAACAGAATTTTCGGTCTTACTGAGGGTGACTCTCCGGATATTGATCCGGAAGGGGAACTGAATTTAATGAGGCTATTGAACCGGCTTGCTTCTTTGAAGCTGTTAAATTCAGCACACGATTTATCAGACGGAGGCCTTGCAGTTGCGATAACAGAATGCTGCATTTCCGAAGGTATTGAAGAAATGGGATGCAAGGTGGAATTTGCAGGCAATGCCGGCAGGAATGACCTTAAACTCTTTGGTGAGTCTCAGGGCTGCATAATCATTTCCTGTGCAGCCAATAACAGCGAAAATGTGTTCCGGACCGCCGGTGATATGGGAGTGAAGTCGGCTCTGATCGGCAGGACAACTTCGGACAGTGCAATTGCAATCAACGGCCTCATAGGAATCAGTTCATCGGAAGCAAGGGAGGCATATTACGGCAGCATACCCGGACTGATGAAATCCGAACATCAACAGCCCTAAGAACTGAAATTGATCAGAAACGCATTCAGCAGTTCTAATGTGCTTTAAAAGAATGGCACGAATAACTATATTGCAAATCAAAAAATTAACAACAGGAGAAATCTAAATGACCCGCTCAGAAATCGAAGCAAAGGTAAGACAAGCAGTTGTTGACAAGCTTGGAATTGAAGAATCAAAGGTTACAAATGAAGCTTCATTCATCAATGACCTTGGAGCAGATTCGCTGGATACGGTTGAGCTTGTTATGAAGTTTGAAGAGGAATTTGATATAAAGATTCCGGATGAAGATTCAGAGAAGATCATGAAGGTCGGCGATGCCATCAATTATATAGTGGAAAAGGTCGGCGCCAACTGATCTGCTTAATACACATCACACACTAATCACAAATGAAAAGAAGAGTTGTAGTTACCGGCCTTGGCGTTGTAAGCCCGGTGGGACTTAATGTTCCCGATTTCTGGACTAACCTTATTGCCGGCAAAAGCGGAGTGGATTATATCACCTACTTCGACACAACTCTTTATGACACGAAATTTGCGGCTGAGCTTAAAGGATTTGATCCGCTCAACTTCATGGACAAAAAGCTTGCACAGCGTGTTGACCCGTTCACACAGTATGCGCTTGCTTCTGCAGATGAAGCTGTTACAGATTCCGGGCTGAATTTTGAAAAGCTTGACAGAGAAAGGATCGGAGTTGTTTACGGGTCCGGGATAGGAGGCATGTGGACCTATCACAATCAGCAGAATAATCTTTACAAACGCGACGGAAATCCTGACCGCATTAGCCCGTTCTTCATTCCAATGCTGATTGCAGATATTGCAGCAGGAAGGATATCCATGAAGTACGGACTTAAGGGACCAAATTACGCGACAATCTCTGCATGCACGACTTCCGCACATTCAATTGCGGATTCTGCCATGCTTATAGAGAGAGGTGATGCCGACGTTATGGTTACAGGCGGGTCTGAGGCCGTGATCTGCCCGATGGGAGTAGCCGGATTCAATTCAATGAAAGCTCTTTCAACAAGGAACGATGCTCCTCAGAAAGCATCGAGGCCTTTCGAGAAGAACAGAGACGGCTTTGTAATGGGTGAAGGTGGAGCAACGCTGATTCTCGAAGAGCTGGAGTACGCAAAAGCAAGGGGCGCTAAGATCTACGCGGAACTTACGGGATTCGGCCTCACTGCAGATGCATTTCATATTACCGAACCGGCTCCGGAGGGAGAAGGAGTCGGAAGAGCCATTAAGCTCGCCATTCAGAATTCCGGACTTACGGTAAATGATATTGATGTCATAAATGCCCACGGAACATCAACTCATTACAACGACAAGAACGAATCATTGGCGATCAAGAACATTTTCGGTGAGCGGGCTTATGATGTCCCCGTTCATTCGATCAAATCCATGATCGGACATTTGCTTGGCGCTGCCGGCGCAATTGAGGCCATTGCCTCAGTCCTTACCATCAGGGATGGGATAATACCTCCGACGATCAATTATGAAGAGAGAGATCCTGAATGTGATCTCAGTTACGTAGTTAATGAAGCAATGAAGAAGGATGTAAGGACAGTTCTTTCGGAGAATTCCGGATTCGGCGGCCACAATACGGCACTTGTTTTCAGAAAATACGAAGAGTAATCAAACAAGCACGCTCAAACCACCAGATGCTCGATAAGCTCAGGCGAAAACTTCTCAAATTTATACCCAAAA
>CAZTQR010000047.1:0-26015 GCA_964615795.1 uncultured Ignavibacteriaceae bacterium | reverse complement strand
ATATTATTCAAATCCTTGGCCTTTGATTATTTCAGCAGTTTGTCAAAATGTTGAGTGCAATATATGAATTCACAGCATGACTTATAAGTCCATAAAAAGCGAACCGCATCAGCCTGTTGCATGAGGTTATGCTACTGTGCCGGGAATGCTGTAAAGGTCATATATGCGGTCTTTACTGCTCTTTGCAGGTTCGCCGTAAAACTCTTTGGTGATCGTCTTCTGAAGCCTGTTGGATTTCCTGAATCCAAGTTTGCGGATATTTGCCTCAGCCTTTTTGTTCTTCACATGCACGTAAGCCACAATATGCCTGAAGTGGTTCAGCTCCTTTATGTGGTCTACCAGTAACCTCGACGACTCGAAGCCAAGCTTCAAACCTCTGTACTGTTTGCTGATACCTGTTGAGATCTCACATGCGCCGTCAAAGTGGCGCCTCCACTTGAAGCAAACATATCCGACGTTCCTTCTTTTATGAACTATCGAATACCAGACTTCAACAGGATGGTTGACCTTGCCTGTGAGCCATTTCTTAACCTTTGGCCAGTTGTCATTTACCGTGTATTCCCTGTTTAGAAACGGCTGCACTTCCGGCTCTGTGAATATCTGCAATAAGACTTTTACAAGATCGTAGTCATTTGTGCGGAAACGCCTTAAGGAGCAGTTTTCGCCTTTGATCTGATCCTTAACTACCGTTATCCTGCGGGACAACGACTGCGTACCAGGTTTTTTTTGCCCTGTCTTTGATTTCATCAATGTGAATATGCTTTGCCTCTGTGTATTCTTTAAGGCCGTCCAGTCCGAACTCCCTTCCTATGCCGCTTTGCTTGTAGCCGCCGAACGGCGCCCTGTCGCTGAGAAGGTGATATTCATTTATCCAGACGGTTCCCGTTCTCAATCTCTCTGCAAGTCTTAATGCGCGTGCATCATCTCCCGACCAGACAGCTCCGCCCAGGCCGTAAATCGAATCATTGGCTATCTTAACTGCTTCATCGTCATCCCTGAACTTGATCAGCGTTACAACCGGTCCGAAGATCTCCTCCTGCGAGATCCTCATGTCATTCGTTGCATTGATAAAGACCGTCGGTACAATATAGAATCCCTTTTCCCCGTATCTCTTTCCTCCGGTCAGAACTTCCGCACCTTCTTCAATGCCTACCCTGATATACTCCATTACCGAATTGAACTGTGACTCATTCACCACCGGCCCGACATTGGTTGTCTTATCCATAGGGTCTCCTATCTTCATTCTCTCGATCTTCTCCTTCAGCAACTTCACAAACGCATCATATATCTTCTCATGCACAAGAAGCCTTGTTCCGCCTTCACAGCATTGTCCCTGGTGATAGAATCCTGCATAGATAGCTCCGTCAACAGCTGTCTCAAGGTCTGCATCATCCAGCACGATGTTAGCCGACTTGCCTCCGCACTCAAGTGTGATCTTCTTGAGATTTCCCGCCGCGCTTTTCATTATTGTCTTACCTACTTCCGTCGAACCTGTGAAAGCAACTTTGTCAACTTTGGGATTCGATGTCAGTTCTGTTCCTATGCTCGATCCCGGTCCGCAGATAATGTTGACTACTCCCTTTGGCATATCCGTTTGGTCAATGAGCCTGGCCAGTTCCATTGCAGTTACAGACGTCTCCATTGCCGGCTTCAGCACAACCGTGCATCCGGCGGCGAGTGCAGGACCAAGCTTCCATATTGCCATCTTGAGAGGGAAGTTCCAGGGAATGATGAGCGCGCAGACTCCGACCGGTTCTCTCCTCACTATGTTCTTGCTTACTCCCGGTTTTGAAAGCCCTTCCACTTCCTCGTTCAGATCTATCAGCGCCATTTTTGAATAATGGTTCAGGCTCTTTGCGGAAAGGAATACATCCTCCGCCGCTTTCTTAAGCGTCGAGCCGGAATCAGCAACTTCAAGTCCGGTGAGATGCCGTGAATTCTCATTTATCTTGTCAACAATCTGCTTAATGATCCTGCTTCTCTCTTCGCGGGGCAGTTCGCTCCATACCCCGCTGTCAAACGCGCTTCTTGCCGCGTCAATTGCGGATCTTGTATCTTCAACTGTTGCCTTTGCAATATGAGCGATCACTTCGCCGTTAGCAGGATTTACGGCGTTGAAGGTACCTCCGTCAGAGGATTCGCGGAACTCGCCGTTAATATAAAGCAAATACTTTTCCATCGTGTTGGATTGGCGTTTTGTTTTGAAAATCAGGGGGCGGGGCAATATATATTGCCCCGTGTGAAACTACATGTAAAGATATGGTTTCCATTCATCATCAATCCGCCCTGCGAAATTTTTGATGAATGCTATGTGTGAAGGCCTCTTCGGTAAATTGAAAAGACTCATTTTGGCTTCCTCAGGTGTCCGGTTGCCTTTCTTGTTATTGCATTTGATGCAGGCGGTGGTAAGATTTTCCCAACTGTCCTCGCCGCCGCGCGATTTTGGCATCACATGATCAACTGTAAGATTGGAAGTCGTTCCGCAATACTGACACCTGTGTCCGTCTCTCCTTAAAATGTTCTTTCTGGAAAGTATGATCTTCTTGAACGGGACCTTCACAAAGAATACCAGCCTTACTATGCTGGGATACTCAAACGTCCGGCTGACGGCAGTAACCTTCTTCTCCGCTATGCAATAAATGGCCTCAGCTTTCCCGAGATAGATCAGTATTATGGCCCGCCTTACGTTGCATATTGTCAAAGGCTCGTAATTCTGATTAAGCACCAGCACCTTTCCGTTAAGGTTGGCGGGATGATTAAGATATTTATTGCCGTATTCGTGTCCGAAGAAGGCTGCCTCCTTTCGTTCGAGTTTTGCGAAATTATGAATTATGTTGCGAAGAATCAATTTTCATTTCAGACAACCGCGCAAACTCCGGTGCTCAACTCCGGTCACATCCGAAGAGAAGATCTAAAAATCAATATCCGGCGCACGGTTATCTTCCCGCTCCGGCCTCTTCTTCGGCTTCACTTCCTTTGCGCCAAAGTTGTAAGTCAGAGTCAGGAATCCGAACCTGCTTTCTCGCTTCCGGTAGAAGTCCTGCTCATACGTCGCATCCTCAATGAAGAAATCGAACTTCTGCTTGTTGAAGATGTCTGAAAATCTGATGGAAATGCTCAGTGCATCATTGAACAGGTCTTTCTTCAGGCCTGCTTCAAATACGCCGAACGGCTCGATGTATCCCAGTACCGTGGGACGTTTGCCCTGATATGTATATGCCATCTGTACGTCAATGTCGTACCATACCCGGAAGCCTGTGTTCAGCTTGGCAGTCCATGAACTGCCGGAATTTGACCTTCCTGAGGTCGTTCCTCCGCCTGTGATATCTGTGTATGAATAATTGAAACTTCCGTTCACGAACAAATTATTCTTCCCCTGATATCCTATCACAAACTCGCCGCCGTAAAGATCTATCTTGTCCAGATTCTCAAATGTCGTAAGAGTCGTAACGCTGTCTATCTGTGTTCTGAACCTTGTTATCCCGTCGCTTGTGTGCCTGTAATAAACTGAAGGATTGATCGTAAATCCTTCCATGAATTTCAGGTATGTAAGCTGAAAGGAGTTTACATATTCGGGTTTCAGTTCGGGATTTCCCTTTCGCAGATTGGTTGGATTTGCATTGTCAACAAATGGCACAAGCGACCTCGCATCGGGCCTGTTGATCCTTCTTGAATAGTTTGCCTGGAACTTATCTGTCATTGACAGATTATATGAAAGCGTCATGCTCGGGAAGAGGTCGAAATAATTCCTGTCCGCTGTTGTATCAGTTGAAGCATCCTCGACCTTTGTGCCTGTGTATTCACCCCTGAGGCCGGCAAGTAAATCAATGTCAAATAACCTGCCGGCGTATGTTACGTAGCCGCCGCCAATGCTTTCAAGATATGTGAAATTGTTAGTAACTGATGAATCGTTCACGTATGAATTTGACTGATAGTCAAACAACTCTCCTTTGGCGTCACTTGTAAGGTCCCTGTATGTGAACTTCACCCCTGCTTCGATCTTTGATACAGTTTCCCTGCCTTTGTTCATCCTGCCTTTCCCATCGCTGAATTCGCCGCCTTTCCTTTCCCCGGATTTTCTGTCTCCGCTCTTCCCGGGTGCCTTTCCCAGAGGCTGAACCAGGTCAAGCTGAAAACTCCCTCCCAGCACGCTTTCCGAGTTCAGAGACTTTTTGATCTCGGGAGTATTGTTCGTCGGATTCATCATGCCGTCAAACTCCTGCGTATTGGTGAAGATGTTTTCATCCTCATTGTTGAATGCAAACGTTGCTTCTCCGGTCAGCACATGCTGAGGTGATGAGAGGATCTTGTTCAGTGTAAATGAAGCATCGAAAGCATCTCCGGATTCGTCTTCGCCTGAATTTGTGAGAAAGTTTGAGGTTGCATTTCCTGATTCGTCAAGGTTGGATGTATTTGACTGCTCATCAGAATTCCTGTCACGCGTCTGATACGTTGCGCTTAGTCCAAGCGTGGTAAGAGGGGATACAAAGAAATCACTGCCGAGTTTGAACTGATGGGAGATAACCTTCATCAGTGCCGAAGTCGATTCGCTGACATACTTGGGATCGCTTATCAGAAGATTTGTGAGTTCACTCGCCCCATCCATCCTGTTGTCAAAGTCCCTGAAGTTGTAATTGCCGTATATATTGAGCCTGCTGTTCTTCTTGCTCAGCGAAAGCCCTGCATTGTATTTATCGCGGTTGCCTGCTCCGAGTGAGAACTGCCCTGCATAACCAACAAGCTCATTGCCCTTCTTGAGAACAATGTTTATCAGTCCTGCCTCTCCTTCGGCCTCGTATTTCGAACCCGGGTTTGAAATGATCTCTATGCTTTCAATTGAACCAGCGGGTGTTTGCTCCAGTATTGAACTTACATTCTGCCTCACCATCTTTCCGTCGATCATGAATCTTACATTGGAACTTCCGCGGAGGCTGACGTTACCGTCCTGGTCAACTTCCACCGAAGGGATCCTCTTCAGCACATCGGTCGCATTTCCTCCTTTGCTGAGAATGCTGTTCTCCAGGTTGTAGATCTTCTTGTCATCCTTAAATTCGACATTGCTCCTTTCAGCATTCACATCAATCTCCTCAGTGGTGGCTTCGCCTGATCTCAGAAAGACCGTATCCAGGACAACACCGGGCTGATTTCCTGTGATCTGTATGCCCTTCACATATGCGGTGGAATGTCCAACCATGCTTGCGACAACTCTGTATCTGCCTGCCTTTATGCCTTCAATAAGGAAGTATCCTTCGGAATCAGTCTGTGCGCCTCCTGCAAGCGATGAGTCTTTCTCCATGAACAGCCTTATCGTTGCTGACTCCAGCGGGATTCCCGAGCCGTCTTCTTTGACAAACCCGGATACGCTTCCTCTGTCGGTGCCCGGCGATTGTGCGAATGTATCGAATGCAGGAGCCGCTAAAGCAAGAATGAGTAATAATTTCAATGTTAGGGTAAGATTTGATTTTGTCGCGTTCTTAACAGCCATTGCGATAAAAACAATTCCCTCCGGGAACAGGCCGCTAAGATTGTTTTTCTTTGCCTTTATGACTAATTTGGCCGAAAACAATTTATCGTTTCGGTCGGAATTTATTCATTAATTTCCGCCGATTCTATTCAGATCCTTTGGCTTCAGCATCTGATATATTATTTGACAAAACAAATTATCATAGGGTTTGAAAGAGCCGCTCTGATGCAGTTCAGTCTTGTGCTTTTTTTGTTGTTCTCTTGTATCATTGCTGCGTCCTGTGCAAAGAACAGGCAGGATGAGAAAGAGAGGCATTCTGCCGCTGACAGCGCCGCAGATGAACAAGATCTGAGCCGGCAGAAAGTCGAAAACGTGCCGGCATCTGTTTCTCATCGTTCTGATTCCGTCTTAAGCGAAGTTAGTTACAGGCTAAGCGACATTCCCGAATCCTGTCTCCGCGAGGTGAACGGCATTCCTGTTGCGTATGCGGGATTCAGGGACTCCCTTGGAATGAATCATCTTGTGATAACTGAAACTGAACAGGAAAATACAGGCGATGGAGTGGCTTCGAAATATCTTTATGCTTATGATTTTGTGGAGGGTGAGCCGGAAGTCTTGTGGAAGATCAACGACTTCATAAAAGACTGCATGGTTGATGTCACTCTTGAATACATAGAAAATTCTTTATCAGTCACTGACCTTGATAAAAACGGTGTCTTAGAAACAACATTTCTTTACAAGCTCTCTTGTAAGGGGGATGTGAGCCCGGACGGCCTGAAGCTGATCATGCATGAAGGTCATGCAAAGTATGCCATAAGGGGAGTCATGGATCTTGACGTCACAGGATTCGGCCTCCAAAAGGGTGAAATGGTCATAGATCAGTCTTTCAGCAAGGCGCCTGCGGAATTCAGAAAATATGCAATTGAAAGATGGAACAAGTTCAAGCTTGAAAGAATTGGCAACTGAATTCAAATTCATTCCCGCATTTGATTGGCTGAAGAAGTTATATCCGGCCATTTGTCTTTTGTTAATTGCGATATCGGCCGCCGGCTGTTCTTCATCAAAGAAATCTGCTGAAAGGAATGAAGATCAAACGGAAAGTGAAGTCTCGGAAGTGCAGGAATATTATACAATTCTCGAAGTCGCTGAGTCCGAACAGCTTAACCCAATGTATGAAAAAGAAGCCGACACTACTTTGCTCTACTGGCTTGGAGACCTTCCTCTTGAACTTTCGGGATACACTAAGTGCAACGTCTTTGCTCTCAACGTGCTTAAGTTGTCCGGATTTATGACACCTTCGGAAAACTGCACCACAGCAGAATTGTTCGACACGCTCTTATACTCCGATATTTTGCCTGTTGTATCTGCAAACGGTTTCGGTAATGCAAGGCCCGGCGATCTGATAGTGTGGCATGGGCATGTTATCATATTTGAGAAACACATGAACCTGAATGGAACTGATTATGCTGTCGGTTGGTGGGCAGGCACAAGGCAGGAAGATAATGGTGACAACATCATAAACAATGTCTGTCACGGGAAATACAAACTGGAAGGGGAGTATATAGTAAGGCGCCCGGTCAAAAGGCCGGGCTGATTTTCATATGCTACCTGGCAAGCGCTTTAAGCACTGTGCTTAGGAAATCTACCTGAACCTTCAGATCGTCAATTGTTTTGTTGTTCATTATCACAAAGTCAGACATTGCCAGTTTCTTTCTTTCGTCCATCTGAAATTTCATAAGATTCTTAATGCTGCTCTTGCTTGCTTCGTCCCGTATCATAAGCCTGCTGATCCTGTTCTTTTCGTTTGCATAAACCATTACGACATAGTCGAGGTCCTTGTTGAAGCCGCTTTCGAACAGCAATGCGGACTCGATCACTACAATATCAAACTTGCTGCGCGCCGCCTGTTTCTTTATGTTGTCTATCACAACAGGATGTACGATCCTGTTTATTGCCTGGTATGATTTCTTTGACGAGAACACTCTTTCTTTCAGCTTTGGTAGTATCACCTGTCCCTTGTAATTCAGAATGTCCTTGCCGAACGACTTTACGATCTTCTGCACAAGGGACTTATCTGTCTTGTAAAGGTTCTTGGCAAGAGTGTCTGCATAGAAAACTTTGAACCCTCTTCTTGCAAGCATGCGGCATACAATTGTCTTGCCTGAGCCTATGCCGCCGGTGATTCCTATCAGAAGCTTCTTCTTCATGCTGTCAAGTTAACATAATTACTTTGCATATGCTATTGAACGCCTTTCCCTGATCACATTCACTTTGATCTGTCCCGGGAATTCCATTTCCTCCTGGATCTTATGTGCAATATCTGATGCCAGCTGATCTTGTGTTGTGTCGTTTACCTTATCCTGTTCAACTATCACCCTTACTTCACGCCCTGCCTGTATTGCAAACGTTTTTGCAACGCCTTCAAACGACTTGGCGATAGTTTCGAGCTTCTCAAGGCGTTTCGAGTAAGCTTCAATTGATTCTCTCCTCGCTCCCGGCCTTGAGCCGCTGATTGCATCCGCCGCCTGAACGAGTATTGCGATCGGATGTTCCATCGGCATTTCGTCGTGATGCGCTCCGATTGCGTTGCAGATAACGGGATGTTCCTTGCATCTTCGCGCCACTTCGTATCCGAGTATTGCATGGGGGCCTTCTATGCTTCTGTCGATTGTCTTACCCATATCATGCAACAGGCCCGCACGTTTTGCCATGTGAGCATCAAGCCCAAGTTCTGAAGCCATAATGCCTGCAAGATGGCCAACTTCAATTGAATGGCTGAGTACATTCTGCCCGTAGCTTGACCTGTACTTCATTCTGCCGATGAGCGTTATGATATCTCTGTGCACACCCTGGATTCCCATTTCTATGAGTGTGTTTTCTCCGACTCTTATCAGGTCTTCTATAAGTTCTTTCTGAACCTTCTCCACTATCTCTTCAATCCTCGCCGGATGAATTCTTCCGTCTGCTATCAGCCGCTCCATTGCCACTCTTGCAATCTCCCTGCGGAAAGGATCGAAGCCTGAAATGATTATAGCTTCGGGCGTGTCGTCAACTATGATGTCAACTCCTGTGGCTGCCTCAAATGCCCTGATGTTCCTTCCTTCCTTTCCGATTATCCTTCCCTTGAGTTCATCGGAGTTTATCTGAAGCACGCTTACCGTGGTTTCAACAGAGTGGTCCGATGCTGTTCTTTGGATCGCCTGAATTATTATGTTCTTTGAGATCCTGTTGCATTCGAGCTTGGCCTCCTCCCTGACTTCCTGTATCTTCTGCGCCGCTTCAAGCTTCACTTCATTTATCAGATTCTCAAACAGCAGCTTCTTTGCATCTTCCTCGGTCAGTCCGGAAATTCTCTGCAGTTTCTCCTTTGCCTGCGCTAGCGTTTCATTGTATTCGGCAATGGCCTTCGCCGCATCCGATGATTTCTGCTCAGCCACTCTTATCTTTTCGGTCATTTCCTCTTCAGTGCGCTTGAGAGAGTTCTGCATCTTCTCATTCTCTGTTCGGAGCTTCTCGATCGCTTCCTTTTCACGCTTCAGCTTCTTCTCATCTTCGACTACGTTCTTCTCGCGCTCTTTCGTTTCTTCTTCAAACTTCTGTTTCCTCTTCAGGAACTCGTCCTTCACTTCAAGGAGCTTCTCCTTTTTAAGGTTCTGAGCAAACTTTTCCGCGTCTGCCATGTGCTCCTTCGACCTCTTCTCCGCTTCCTGCAGTCTTTCCTTTGATTTCTCCTCTGCATCTGAGATTAGCTTCCTGGCAATGTTTTCCGCGCCGTCTATTTTTGTCTTGTTGGCTCTCGAATTCAGGAACCATCCCAAAAAGAACGTAAGCAGGCAAAGGCCCACCAGCAGTGGCAAAAGTATATATAATTCCATGTTCATTCGTATTCGATGCTTTGTTGGTTATGTATTTATTCTTGAAATTGCTTCAAAAAATTCAGTTGAAAAAAATAAAACCGCACAGGACATGTTAATAGTGCAAAGGTTATGATAAAACCTTTTCTATCATACAGTGGGCGGTGCCAATGTGTCTTTTACTTCCACTGCCTGCCATAAAAGAGCTTCTCAGCTCAGGCAGGTCCGGCAAGCGGCTGAGGCCTGTAATCGACACAGCCTTTGAGCTTACCTCCCAAATAGTTAAAACTGTTGGTTTTATATAATGTTTGACTATTGCCTGTGCGGTTTCTTTAAAACCGTAGACTTATCTTAAAGAACGTTGAAACTCTTACAGATTCTCGTCAATAAGGTCGTTGATTCCCTTGACCTTGGAGTTTATCTCATCGTAAAGATGGGAAAGCTCTTTCTCCAATTCAATCCTGTTTTCTTTCTCCCGGAAAAAATCCTCCGCAATGTTCAAAGCCGATACAACGGCGATTGTCTCTTCCGACTGATTCGGCGATTCTGTGTTGATCCTGTTCATTATCCCGTCAACGTAGTCTGAGATCCTCTCAACCTTCTCGGGATCATCTCCCTGAAGATTGTATTCGCTGTTGAAAATCCTTACACGGATCTCTTTCTGAGTCATGATTTGATTGAATTGTTGCGAAACCTGTTAAGATTGCTGTTGCTGCAGTCAAACATTTTGTCACCTGTCTTCATATCTCTCATCGTGGTCTTCGTAATTCTCAAGATGCGTGTCAATCCTTGCAATTAACTCCTTAATGCGCGATCTCACGTTCTCTTTCTCGGCAGTGCTAAGTGAACCGGATGTTGCATTCAGAGTCAGGTTCTTCAGTTCCGAAATTTCTTTGTCCTTATTTATCAGCTCAGTGCTCAGTTTTGTATTCTGAAGCTTGAGCTCAGAGATCTTCAGGTTCAGATTCTTCAGGTTCTCCTTCAGAAGATTGCTTTCGTTCTTAAGGTCCTTGTGTTTTGAAATGAGCGACTTGATCTTTGAGTGCAATTCCTCAAGACTAATTCTGACCGCATTTTTCTGATCTCTTAGAAGATCTTTTGCCAAACCAGCTTGTTTGATTTATTGATCAGCTTCTGAGTGCCGCACCTGCCTTTACTTCCAGATCCTTAACGATCCTCTTCATTGCTTCACCTGTTTCGGTGTCCGTCAGAGTTTTCTCGTTCGAGTAGAATTCGAGCGAAAAAGCCATGCTTTTCTTGCCTTCTCCTGCCTGTTTGCCTTCGTATATGTCAATCAATTCGATTGACCTCAAAAGCGGCCGGCCGCTGTTCTTAATTATTTCGGCCAAATCTCCGTAAGTAGTCTTTCTGTCAACTACAACGGCTATATCCCTCTTTACGGCGGGAAATTTTGAAATGCTTCTGAATTTCCCCGCAGGTTTCAATTGGGATTTCAGCTTGCCAAGATCAATCCTGCAAAAATAAACGTCAGATTCAATGTCGTATGCCTTGAGCAGATTCCTATCTGCCTTATTTATATTGCCTGCGACCTCGCCATTTAAACCAACGTCTATCCTGACACCGCCAAATTGGTTGTCATTATAGTAAAATAATCGAAAAGTTTCAATATTCAATTTGAATAGAAGCATTTCGAGCTCTCCCTTGATATCTGACATTTCGTAGTTTCTTTCACCTTCATACAATGTCGTACCATCATGCTTTCCGGAGATCGCAAAGACGATCCGGTCAGTCTCCGAGAAACTCGTGCCCCTGTCTTCAAACACTCTGCCCGTCTCAAACAGCCTGAGGGAAATGTCCTTGCCCGACTTGTTGAAATTGTCGGCGATCACCCTCAACATTCCGTCAAGAAGGTCTGTTCTCATGGAGTTCATCTCAGCGGTGAGACTGTTCAGCAATCTTACCGGACGGACTTCTTCGCTTGCCGGATGCTGATTACTGACTTCAGCTAGAGGAATAGTGATTATCTCATTGAAACCCCTTCCGATGAGATGGTCTGAAATTGATCTCTTAAGGTGAGCCATTTTTTCGCTCTCCTTATCCCTGCCTCTCAGAAGGCTCGTTCTGAAGTCAAAACTGCTCTCGATCTTCGAATACCCGTACAGTCTTGCCAGCTCTTCTATCAGGTCGGGTTCTCTCTCCAGGTCTGCCCTTCGTGATTCGGGAATGCTGAAGTTCATGACGTCCCCGGTCTTTCCTGTGAAGCGGATGCCGATCCGCCCCAGCAGTTTTATTGCATCATCTTCAGAAAGGTCAGTGCCGAGACGTTTGTTCGCCCTGCTTATCCTCATGGTCGGGATAACGGGTTCAAATTTATCCGGATAAACATCCAGCAATCCCTTTGACACGGTTCCTCCGGCAAGTTCGCTCAGCAATGATGCCGCCCTCAGTGAAGCGTACTTCACCATTTCTATGTCAATTCCTCTTTCAAATCTCTGTGACGCATCAGTGATCAGCCCGAGCCGCTTTGAGTTCTTTCGGATATTGACGGCATCGAAAAAGGCGCTCTCCAAAAAGACATTCTTCGTATTGTCCGTGATCTCTGAATACTCGCCGCCCATTATCCCGGCTATTGCAGAGTATCCTTCTGCGTCGCAAACCATAAGTGACTGCGACGACAGCGTTCTTTCTTTTGAATCAAGCGTAACAAACCTGTCGCCGTCATTGGCCGTCCTTACTATGATCTTCTTTCCCCTTATCCGGTCATAGTCAAATGCGTGAAGCGGTTGCCCGGTCTCAAGCATTACATAATTCGTGATGTCAACCAATATGTTCCTCGGCCTCATTCCTGCGGCAGTAAGCCTCTGTTTCATCCAATCCGGGGATTCGCCCTGCCTCACATTTTCAATGACCCTGCCCGTAAATCTCTTGCAGTAGTCTTTGCTTTCTATATCAATTGAGATCATTCCGCCTGTATCATTGCCGCTTTCATTCAGGTTGATCTCAGGCAAACGTGCTTCAAGTCCGTAAATGCCGGCAACTTCTCTCGCAACTCCGAAATGCGAAAGAAGGTCTCCGCGGTTTGGAGTTACACCTATCTCTATCACAACATCATCAAGCCCTGCATATTCTGAAAACGGCATGCCGGTTTGTGCATTTGGATCAAGCACCATGATCCCGTCGTGATTGTCTGAAAGGTTCAGCTCTGATTCTGAGCATATCATGCCCTCCGAAACTTCTCCTCTTATCTTGGTCTTCTTTATTTCAAAACCGCCTTTCGGTATGATTGTACCCACTTTTGCTACACAGACCTTCTGCCCTGCATCAACATTCGGGGCGCCGCAGACTATGTTGAGAATTCCGTTGCCGTCATTCACTGTGCAAACGCTGAGTTTATCGGCATTCGGATGCTTCGATCTGGTGAGAACTTCACCGACCACAAACCCTTTGAACGTTTCCGATTCGTCGCTGACGGATTCAATGTCGAATCCGGCTTCGATCATATCATTGCACAAAGATTCAACAGAATCCGTTTCAAATCCTGGTATGTAGTCTTTAAGCCACTTCAGACTTATTTTCATTTATCTGTACTTTGCTTTTAATTTCACTGTTCTTTATGAATACGTGTTTCCTTGTTCAGCTTCGCAGCTTCAGAAGTCAGCAAAATTCGGTCTCCGCCATTTGCCCATTTCTTTCCGCATCCGGCACTTATCACTTACAAAAAACCCGAATGGCATTTCTGCCATCCGGGCTTAGGAAACATCTCAATGAAACGGGTTACTCGCCGTCTTTCTTTGGCTCTTTCTTAAAGGTCTCAGATGATTCTGACCTCTTGTACTCCCTGCTTGAACTTTCTGTGTTGTAAGAAGGGGGAGTGTATGAACCCGTATTGTAAGAGCTGGTAGAACTGCTCCTGTAACTCCTGTTAGTATTCTTCTTTTTCTTTTTGGAGGATTTCTTTTTTGAACCCTTCTTTTTTGAAGAATACTTCTTCTTGCCGGATGATTTCTTTTTTGATTTCTTCTTTGATGATTTCTTCTTGCCGGAAGACTTCTTCGAAGATACCTTTTTCTTTTTGCCTGAAGATTTCTTCGTAGATTTCTTCTTGCCCTTCTTTTTCTTTGTGTTTTTCTTTGCAGCTTGTTCTGTTTTGCTTTCAGTTGCAGCTTTCAGTGAGGATAGATCGCTTACAAAACCGCCGAAAGTAAAAACAAATAAAAAAGACATTATCATCAATGCTCTTTTTGACATGTTTTTCTCCTTTTTTGTTATTGGATTGGCAAATTTATGTTTAATGAAGATGAATTACAATCCCTATTTAAAAATAATACTTGCTATCGATTCTTGCTGAAACACATTAAGTAATTTCTTCCAAAATTGTTTCAGGATTCAAAATATACATTACTGTCCGCAAGCCCATTGCTGATATGCCGCTTTCCTTCTCCCTGCTTTGAAAGATTATGACCGAATGGCTTTGAAGAGCCCGTTTTTCCTGTTGGTGGATGATTATGCATTTCTGTTTTGGAAAGGCCGAATATTGCTCTGAACAGATAATATTCAGAATCACCCTTACCTATTGCATTGGAAGAAATTCCGAAGTTTGTCAGGGATCATCAAAATAGCATTCTTGGGTACTTGACAAGTCTTTGTATATTCAGAAATGAAGATCCAAATGCATGAACGAACCGAACTGCCGCATTCACATTTGAAATCCGGTATAATGATAATCCCTCAATATGGTATAATGTTATTGCAGATAATATCTCAGTTCAACACCAAATTCCATTGGCGCTTCGAGAATGCGGGACTCCGCTAAGTTCAAATGACAGATCGTCCCTGCTTCCTTTAAGTGCCCGTTCTTGCAGAAACATAATTATTTCAGTATTTCAGTGGTGATTTGAAGCTCAATGACCGTCTTGTTTGTGTTTCAAAGCTTTCGCGGCAACAATTTGCTGACTGGAAAATGAGAATAGTATCGCCGGCAATTCAATAATGCCGGTTAGTCCGGATTGACTCGGATGAGTTGATGAACAAATGAGATACTGTTATACAGGGTGTTGTTCTTAATTGGTGTGTTCCCTCGGGATCGCATAAAGTTATGGGTATTCTTGTTAACACCGGTCTTTGCAGGTACATGCAATGCTTACTAATTTAAGGAATCATTACACCATGAAACTTCACTAAATAAACCCAATTATGAAAAACAGATACAACGCTTTGATTTTGGCCATGGCATTTGTGTTTTTTGCAGGATATGCAGGAGCTCAGGTGTCTGTATCAGGATCGACAGGAGCTGACGGAACTTACACATCGCTGACAGCGGTGGGCGGAGCCTTCAGCGCGATCAACGGTTCCGGCCAGGCCGGACAGAACATCACCATTTCAATAACAGGTGATGCACTTGCCGAAACAGGTGCAAATGCACTTAATGACGGCGGATGGACATCGCTCACAATTTCTCCTTCAGGCGGATCAGCAAGGACAATTTCAGGTTCATTCGTTGGACATCTTATCGCACTTAACGGTGCAGATAATGTGAGCATAAACGGACTTAACACAGGAGGCAATTCACTCACGATCATCAACCTTGCGGTAGGAGCAAGTTCCGTGATCAGGTTCGCCGCCGACGCTTCCAACAATACGGTTGCTAACTGCACTTTACTCGGAAGCACAACCGCAAGTTTCGGTGTCATCTCCTTTGGAACGGGAACAACAACCGGAAATGACGGCAACTCGATCACAAACAACAACATCGGCCCGTCTGCTTCCGGAAGCCCGCTGAACGGAATTCATTCGCTTGGTTCAAGCGCAGTGATAGACAACAGCGGCAACACCGTCACAGGAAACAATATTTACGACTACTTTGTGGCGGGAAGTTCAACAAGCGGCATTAATGTTAACAGCTTCAATTCCGGCTGGACCATCTCCTCTAACAGGTTCTATCAGACCGCCAACAGGACTTATACTTCTGCAAACACTCATTACGGAATCCAGATAACCTCAGGATCAGGTTATACGATTCATGACAATGTAATCGGTTATGCAAACTCATCAGGCACCGGTACAACAAACATGGTCGGGCTTACATCCGGCTCGCTCGGCGGAACATTCCCAAGCCTGTATACTTCGGGGGGAACAGCCAATGCAACCAGATATGTAGGTATCAATTGCGCTTTCACAGCTGCAGGCACGCCTTCCTCAATTCAGAATAATACGATTGCAGGATTTGCACTATACACTTCAAGCGGCGCCTCAACAACAAACGGAATACTTTGCGGTATTGCAGTAACTTCGGGAAATGCAAACATCGGTACGGTAACCGGAAACAACATCAACAATCTGTACGCTGCTACCACTACATCCGGAGGACTGATCGCCGGCATTTACGCATCCACTGCAAACACTATCAGCATCCAGAACAACAGCATACATACCATTGATGCTATGGGTACAACTTCGTCAAACAGCGGAAGCATCAACGGCATTAACTCGGCCGGTACTAACGGCACTTTCACAATTTCAGGCAACACGATCGGAAACAACACAAACCCGAACCTCAGAACAGGCAACCTCACAACGGGCGGAAGTCTTTCCAATGTTGGCACAACATTCAGTGCGGCTTCCGGTTTTTCGAACCTGAGAGGCATACTCAACAGCGCCAACGGAGTAGTTTCCATCAGTCAGAACACGATAAGAAATGCTTATCAAAATTCCTCTTCGACTTCAAGTTTCATGAGAGGTATAGAGCAAACTGCAAGTAATTCAGTGACAGGATCATGCTCGATCACAAACAACACCATTCAGAACTTTGGTACTGTCAGCACAAATTCTTCACTTAGTGCATTCAGCAATTTCATGACAGGGGTGGGAATCCTCATTAACGGAACAATGGCGAATGCAAACGTGAGCCAGAACACTGTAAGCAATTTCACACTGGATAACACCACGACTGCAGGTACGAACCTGGCCGGAATTGCAGTGGCTCAGGCGATAAATCCAAGCATAACAAAGAATGTGATCTTTGCGCTTGGCAATGCCAGTACTTCAACGAGTCTGACCGCTCCGGGATCAGTATCCGGTGTTTTGGTTAGGTTGGGCAATACAACTGCCTCACCCGTAAACGTGGTAAACAACATGATCTCGATCGGGACATCTCAGGTGACAAATACCTGCTTCGTCGGAATCTGGGCTAACTTCGGACAAACACCTGATCCGAGTGTAACAAACGTTTACTACAACTCAGTACATATTTCAGGCACAGTCGCCGCAGGTTCAGCTCCTTCTTTCGGTTTCCTCAGAGGAGACCTTTCCACAACTGCAAGAACAGCCGCAGTTGATGTGAGGAACAATATCTTCAACAATGAGAGGACCGGAGGCGCAGGAAATCATTATGCGATCGGTAATAATTACGGCGCTGCTGCAGCTTCTGCAACTGGCTGGGGACCCGGTGCTTCAAACTTCAACGTTCTGAATTCCGCTTCTTCCTCTACAATCGGACACTGGACAACCGACAGGACATTTGCTTCATGGCAAGCAGTGTCGCTTTCTGATGCAGTCAGCCTTTCAGGAGTGACAGTAACATTTGTAAACTCAGCCACAGGAGATCTTCATCTCAACTTCGGTGTGACTCCAACTCAGCTGGAATCAGCAGGAACAGTGATAGCCGGCTACACCACAGACATTGACAACGATACAAGGCCGGGACCCGCAGGTTCTGTAAACGGCGGCGCTACAAATCCCGATCTCGGAGCAGATGAATTTGACGGAGTTCCCCTTGATCTCACAAAACCGTCGATCACATATACACCGCTCTCTCTTTCATCATGCCTCACTTCGAGAGTACTGACAGCTTCGATCTTTGACAATTCCGGAGTCAATGTAGCACCCGGAACCAAGCCGAGAGTTTACTTCAGAAAGAGTACCAATGCAAACGCTCTCCCGGCAACGAATGACAATACAACCGACGGATGGAAATACGCTGAAGCAACAAACAGCAGCAGTCCGTTCAGCTTTACAATTGACTACAGCATTACATTCGGAGGTGTTGCTTCAGGAGATGTGATCGAGTATTTCGTAGTTGCGCAGGACCTTGCACCGACGCCAAACGTTGGTGACAATGTTGCAGCATTCACATCTGCTCCGACATCTGTTGCGCTTGTATCAGGCAACTTCCCTGTAACCGGTACGAACTCTTACACTCTCACTACCGGACTTGCAGGTACAGTTACTGTAGGCGCTTCAGGCACTTATACTTCAATTACCGGCACAGGCGGTTTGTTTGAGGCAATCAACAACAACGGAATTGACGGATCACTGATCGCTGAAATTCTCGATGCAGGCATAACTGAGACCGGTGCCGTATCACTTAATCAGATACAGCCGGGCTGCGCTCCTGCATACTCTCTCGTTATAAGGCCGGCAACCGGAGTGACAACAGTGGTTTCCGGAAGCAGTGCAACTCCATTGATTGACCTTAACAATGCTGACTTCGTCACCATTGACGGATCAAATAACGGAAGCAGTTCAAAAGATATGACCATCAGAAACTCCGGAACCGGCGCAACCATCAGGTTCATCAACGGAGCTTCAAACGATACACTGAGGAACATCATCATAGAAAGCCAGAATGCCACTACCAACAGCGGTACGGTTTGGTTCAGCACTGCGGCAGCTATCGGAGTTACGAGCGGCAACAGCAACAATGTTATCTCAGGATGCGATGTGCGTGACAGGTCTGACGCAACAGGTGTCCCCGCAAATGCGGTTTATTCAGAAGGAACAAATGCCTTCCCGAATGCAGGCAACAAAATATCGGGATGCAACATTTTCAACTTCACTTCAAACGGTGTTCTCGTTGCAGCGGCAGGTGCAGGCGACGGATGGACGATAAACCCGAGCAGTTTCTATCAGACCTCTGCAAGAACCACAAACATAACATTCATTGCAATTCTCGGCGGCAACGGTCATTCCATAGTGAACAACTACATGGGAGGCACCGCCCCGAATGCAGGCGGAAGTTACCTGAGCAGCAGCGGAACAGTGAACGGCATTGATCTCAATACAGGCAATTCTTCTGTTACCAATGTCCAGGGCAACACCATCAAAAACATCAGAACGGCCGGTGCAGGCAATACCCTGATCAACGTAAGAACAGGTTCTTCACTTGTCAACATTGGTAATGTAACCGGGAACCAGATTGGTTCTTCAGATTCGACTGAGAGAATTGAGGTAGGAGGCGCAGGACTTACTTCCACGATCGGCATTTCTTACAGAAGTTCATCTCCCACGATAATCTCAAATAATACGCTGAATAACGTTTGGCTTGCAACAACTGCTACAGGTGCAGGCCTTGTCGGAATTTATGGTGAAGCAACAACGTCAGGCCAGTGTACTGTTGAAAATAACACAATAACAAATCTCAGAAACAGCAGCCGGGGAGGCAGTCCGCTTCTTGAAGGTCCGTCGAATACTCAGGGGCTTTTCATATTCATAGCCGGCGCCAATGTTATCAGAGGCAATACTATCAGCAATATCGGAAATGTCTCAGCGACTTTTGGAGCTTCTCCTATCAATGTTATTGGCATGGTCCTGGTTAAATCACTTGCAGGAACAGTGGTTGAAAGAAACTATATCACTAACCTGTACGGGTCCAGTTCCGGCACGGTAACGATCGCAGATAATATCCAGGGTTTTCAGACGGGACAGAATGCTGTCGGAACTTTTGTGAATAACGTGATCAGCATGGACGGCGGAAATCCGTCAGACCGCCTGATCGTCGGAATCTCAGAGCAAGGTGGTACCACAGGCGCTATGAACTACCTTTACAACACGGTGAACATTTACGGAACAAGTACCGGCTCAAACAACACATCAGCTTTCTCCAGGATCTCGACCTTCAGAACTAACGTGCTTCTCAGGAACAATGTGTTCAGAAATGCAAGGTTAGCTGCAACAGGATCAAACTATGCAATTGCAAATGAGGTGACTGCGCCGAACACAGCAATAGGTTGGCCCGCAGATGCTTCAAACTACAATGCTCTCTATTCTCTGAACAGCAACACTGTGGGAAGATGGGGCACGGCAATTCTCAATTTCTCGGTGTTCCAGGATTCATCAAACAGCGAATCATATTCGCTGTACGGAGATCCGGTATTCACATCCAATACAAACCTTCTGCCGGTCGGCTCTGATGTAAACAACTGGATCCTGAAGGGTACAGGTGTTGCTCTCAGCAATGTGCCGGCTGATATTGTCGGAACTCCGAGAAGCACATCTGTCATTGACGGAGGCACTGACATTGGCGCATTCGAATTCTCGTCAACGGTTCAGCCGCCTGTTTACAATCAGGCAACTCCGTCAACCGGGCTTTACAGGTTCATTCACAAGCTCGATACGGTAGCCAAGATCAATGTGACATCACTTGGAACGCTTGCCGATGTCAACGTTCAGTATTACTCAGGTGAAGATCCTCCGGGACTTGCCGGCGACCCGACTGTAACCGACGGTTTCGGCAATGTGTACTGGGAGATCCATCCTACGAATCCGGCATCAGGCTTCACTTACGACGTGACGCTTCATTACTCACCTGCATTGCTTGGAAATATCGTAAACGAAGCAAGCATTAAGGTTGCAAAGAATACGGATGCAGATACACTCTATGTGCCTTACACAGTGCAGGGTACGGGACCGGGCGAATATCAGCTTGACACAGTGAACAACAACATCACTGTTTACGGGTTGTCGGTGTTCTCCAGATACATCCTTACTGATGGAAGCGCCCCGCTGCCGGTTGAACTTTCTTCATTCACATCGGCTGTTGACAGAAGAGATGTGAAACTCAACTGGACCACATCATCTGAAACAAACAATGCGTCATTCGAGATCGAAAGAAGATTCGCCTCAGGTGATTGGGCAAAGCTCGGAAGCGTTGCAGGAAGCGGCACAACGAACACTCCGAAGAACTATGCCTACACGGATAAGAACCTCGAAACAGGCAAGTACAACTACAGACTGAAGCAGATTGATGTCAACGGAAACTTCGAATACTTCGAGCTGGGAAGTGAAGTGAACGTTGGCGCTCCGGCTAAGTTTGACCTGTCGCAGAACTATCCCAATCCGTTCAATCCTTCAACAAAGATCAACTACGACATTCCGGTTGACAGCAAGGTAAGCATAAAGCTGTTTGATATCTCCGGAAGGGAAGTAGCCACTCTTGTTAATGAGATAAAGACGGCTGGATATTACACGGTCAATTTCAACGGCGTCAATCTTGCAAGCGGTATGTACTTCTACAGGATCGTAGCCGAAGGTAAGGGATCGAACTTTACCGAAACAAAGAAGATGACTCTTATCAAGTAAGATTGATCCTAAGAATCAGCGAATGCTGTTAACAGACAGCCGCAGAGTGAAAAGCTTTGCGGCTGTTCTTATTTTAGGAAAGAGAATGATGCGGATTCCCGGATATTTCAGCGGTTGAATCAGGCTAATAAATTCTATGGATTTGCGGAGGCGATTCTTTGCACTTTATTCCACTTTCATCATTCCGTATTTTTATTTCTTTAATGAACATGTCTGATACAAATAAGAAAGTGGTGGTCGCTATGAGCGGAGGAGTTGACTCGTCCGTCGCAGCGGCATTGCTTAAGGAAAAGGGATTCGATCTCATTGGGATAACCATGAAGACATGGGGCTATGATAATATTCCCGAGAGAGATTCCGGCTGCTGCTCACTTGAAACGATCTATTCTGCAAGAAATGTTGCGCAGTCTCTCGGCTTTGAACATTATACACTCGACTTCACCGGCAAGTTCAACGACATTGTGATAGAGAACTTCATCTCAGAGTATCTTAAAGGTAATACGCCCAACCCGTGCGTGCTTTGCAACAAGTCAATAAAATGGGGAGCACTGCTTGAAAAAGCCGAGGCCCTCGGTGCCGGGCACATCGCAACCGGACACTACGCAAGGGTGAAGTTCAATGAGGATACTGGCAGGTACAGCATTGCAACTGCGGAAGACAGGAACAAAGACCAGACGTATGCATTGTGGCGCGTGTCACAAAAGGGACTTAGCATGACCTACTTTCCACTCGGAGATTACAGGAAGACCGAGATCCGTGAATTTGCAAAGAAACTTGGACTTAAGTCCGCAGACATTCCTGATTCCCAGGAGATATGTTTTGTGCCTGACGATGACTACAGGCAGATCTTCGAGATAAGAATGCCTGGCTTTAATGAAAAGGTGTCGGGTGGTGAACTCATTTACAAAGACAGGAAAGTTGGAACACACAAGGGATATCCTTTCTATACCATTGGTCAAAGGAGAGGACTGAACGTTTCTGTCGGCAAACGGCTTTACGTCTCGGGCATAGACGCAGAAGGAAACAGGATCTTTCTCGACGAGGAGAAGGGACTGTATTCAAGATCATTCCTCACAAAGGAGATCAATCTTATGCCGGTCGAACGGCTTAACGAGCCTGTCCGGGCAAGGGTGAAGATAAGGTATAATGACTCCGGCAATGATGCCCTGCTGACGCAAATTGATGATGATGTGATCAAGGTCGAATTTGATAATCCCCAGAAAGCAGTGACACCCGGCCAGTCAGGCGTATTTTACATCGGTGATGAAGTTCTTGGCGGCGGCATAATAGACAAAGTGACAGAATGAGCAGAGTCAGGGACATTCTCGTAATGCTTGAAGAGAGAGCTCAGAAGAAACGCCGGACTGTCATTCTTCCTGAGTCGGATGACGTTCGTGTTAGAGAGGCCGCGCAGATTATTCTGAAGCGGAAGATTGCAAGTGTAATACTTCTTCAAAAGCAGAACGAGCTCGAAGACAGATTCAAAGCAAGAAAAGACCTCACGATAATAGATACCGGTTTCGGAGTTCAGTATGCAAGCGACATTCTGAAGATCAGGCGATCCAAAGATCCCTCATATACCGGTGCGAAAGCGGACTCGGAGTCAGTTGAGCCGCTTGTATTTTCAATGATGTTGCTGAAAAAGGGATTCGCTCACGGTGTGATCGCAGGAAGTGTATATACAACTTCGCAAGTCCTGAAGCAGGCGATCTCAATTGTCGGAATTGAGAAGGGGAATAAGACAGTTTCTTCTTTCTTTCTTTTCAATTTTCCAAAAGAGCACAGGTTGTCGGGAAGAGTCTTCGCATTTGCTGATGCAGGGGTGATACCTGTTCCGACTGCGGAACAGCTTTCTGATATCGCGATCCATACGGCAAAGAACTTCAAAAAACTTACGGGACTTAAGCCAAGGGTTGCTTTCCTTTCATTCTCAACCAAAGGCAGTGCAAGGCACGATTCACTTGGCAGGATCATCGAAGCCCTTGAACTTACAAAGAAGAGAAACAGGTCTTTGATAGTTGACGGAGAACTTCAGTTTGATGCGGCATTTATACCTTCGGTTGCGGCGCGGAAGAACAAAGGCGGTGCGGTCAAAGGAGATGCAAATGTTTTCATCTTTCCTGATCTCAATTCAGCCAATATTGCTTACAAGATCACCGAGCGTATAGGCGGCGCTATTGCAACAGGCCCTGTATTGCAGGGATTGTCAAAACCTGTTATGGATCTTTCGCGGGGCTGCAGTGCGGACGATATTGTCAACATGGCAAAAGTTATAACTAACTTCTGATAAAAATCATGCATCTTACATTTCACGAGCTGTGCGCAATTGCAAAAGAGAACATTAAAGAATGTACGGTCGAAGATGTGATCGAAATGCGAAAATCAAATGACGACTTCATTCTAATTGATATAAGAGAAGACAATGAGTTCGATAAAGCGCACATAAAGGGAGCTAAACACATCGGCAGGGGAATTCTTGAGAGGGATATCCACATGTTTGTCCATGATCATTCAAAGAAACTTGTGCTCTACTGCGGCGGCGGGTACAGGTCGGCGCTGGCGGCTGAGTCATTGCAGAAGATGGGTTACACAAACGTCATCTCGATGGACGGAGGCTGGAGAAGATGGAATGCTCTCGGAGGCGAGATTGAAGCTTCCCCTCAGTATTTTGAGTGAAGCTCACGGAAAGCTTCTTTATTATTGAACTTCAGCGTCACTCTTTCATCGTACAGCATCAGGCTTGAAATACTTTCTTAATGATCCCTGTCGCGGAAAGTCAATAACAGAAGGACTGAATTCATCAGAGAGTTTTATCTGTCCTGTTAAGAAAGTCACGTATAAGCTGATCCTGAGAAGTCTGAAGCTGTTTAGGTGTGCCTTCAAAATAGATCTTCCCTTCATGCATCATTGCAACCGTGTCGGCCACATCATAAACACTGTAAATGTCGTGCGTAACCACAATTGATGTTACCTTTAGCTTCACCGCAAGATCTTTAATAAGTTCATCGATCTGATCGCTCATAACAGGATCAAGCCCCGTGGTTGGCTCATCGTAAAGTATGTACTTTGGATTTGTTGCAAGTGATCTGGCGAGCGAAACTCTCTTCTTCATTCCTCCCGAAAGATCCGAGGGCTTCATTTTCTGTATGTTCGGCAATCCGACAAGCTCGAGCTTCTCGGCAACAACGTCGGCAATCTCCTTGTCAGACATCTTGTAATTTTCCCTCAGAGAGAGCCCGACATTCTGTTCAACATTCATCGAATCAAACAGTGCGGCTCCCTGAAACAGGAATCCGAAATCCTTTCGGATCCTGTAAAGGTCCTTCTCCTTCATTGTGGTAATGTCTTCTCCGTCAATCAATACGGAACCCTCATCCGGCATGAGCAGGCCGATAATATGCTTAAGCATTACAGACTTGCCGCAGCCGCTCCTGCCTATGATCACAAGCGTTTTGCCGTCATGGATGTTGAGGTTTACTCCGCGAAGGACTTCTTTTTCCCCGAACCTCTTCTTAAGGTCTTTTATCTCGATCATATTCAATCAAGTTAGCTTGGCAGACTTTCAAATGAAATTCATAAATGCAATCTCTGCGGGGACTGTCCGCTTTGAGGAGCCGAAAGGCCAATTTGCTTCAAAAAAGATGCGATGACAGGTAATTGAAAAACAATCTTGGATTTCTCAACTCATAACTGTAACTTGCATCAATCATTCAACTAACTAACAGAAAGGAGTAGAGGAGCAAGTACTTTACACTTCCCCAAAACGTCTTCAAAGCAAGAGCAACGCATTTCCAAAAAACTTTTCAAAAACTAAACCAATGAAAAAAATGAAAAGTCTATCCGCTCTTTTGATCGCCGTTTTCTGTTTCGGAATCTTCACCGGATCTTTTGCAAAAGATGATCCGAAGAACACTGCGAAACAATTCAACAGCAACACCTCCAGGCAAATTGTCACACAAAGCGACCACAACAATCCGGCCTCTGTCACCGGCGTTCCTTACTACTTCGACAACTTCAACTTTACAAATGATTCAGTCGGCCTTGCTTCAAGAGGTTACACTACTTACAGAAACGGCACCGCTTCAGGCAATACTTCGGGTGTACAGACCTGGTTCCAGGGTAATGCGGGTGTATTTCCTGCTTTCAGCAGTCCCGACACTAGTTATGTAGGGTCAAACTACCAATCAGCAGGAAATCTCGGCAATATTGACAACTGGCTTGTTCTTCCACCGCTCAATGTGGTATCAGGAGATTCATTGTTCTTTTATTCAAGGTCCGTAGAACAAAACCCGTTCCCGGATTCAATAAGAGTAATGTACAATCCGACCGGTGCAACTCTCCCGAGTGATCCGAATTGGGTTGAGCTCGGCAGATTCCTGGCTACTCCATCGGGTTCATGGGAACTTCGCGGATTCAGAGCGCCTTCATCTGGATTCACAGCTACATGGGCAATAAGGTATGCAGTTGTCAGCGGAGGCTTGTTTGGAGACAACAGCAATTACATCGGAATTGACGATATAGTTGTATCGAGAGATCAGCCGCTTCCGGTTGAACTCTCAAGTTTCACATCATCAGTTTCGGGAAGCAGTGTAACACTAAACTGGTCAACTTCTTCTGAATTGAACAACTCGAGATTTGAAATTGAGAGATCTTCAAACGGTGTATGGAGCAAGGTCGGAACTGTGAACGGTAACGGCACAACCTCTTCAGTAAGCAATTATTCATTTACCGAGAGGGGACTTGCAACAGGCGCATACAGCTACAGGCTGAAGCAGGTGGATTTCAACGGCAACTACGAATACTTCAACCTAAGCAGTGAAGTTGTGATCGGTGTTCCTTCGGAATTCAGCCTCGCGCAGAATTATCCGAATCCGTTCAACCCGTCAACCACGATCAGCTTCCAGCTTCCGGTTGCAGGCAACACGGTGCTTGCCGTTTATGATATGAACGGCAAGGAAGTTAAATCGCTTGTTAACGGATTCAGGGAAGCCGGTTACTATTCGGTAAATCTGAATGCATCCGACCTTTCAAGCGGTGTTTACTTCTACAGTCTGAAGTCAGGCAATTTTGTGCAGACAAAGAAGCTATCTCTCGTGAAGTAACACTATAAGATCATTCTCAGATCAAAGCCGTGGGGCATTTCTCTCCACGGCTTTTTTTGATTTCCCTAGTAAACAGCACAACACACTCATTGAACCCCCTCCCCCCATTCGCCAGAAAGGAGTGCCGTAATGGATTCTTCGAATAGCACAATAAACTCATTGAACCCCCTCCCCCCATTCGCCAGAAAGGAGTGCCGTAATGGATTCTTCGAATAGCACAATAAACTCATTGAACCCCCTCCCCCCATTCGCCAGAAAGGAGTGCCGTAATGGATTCTT
>CAZTQR010000046.1:20309-26046 GCA_964615795.1 uncultured Ignavibacteriaceae bacterium | reverse complement strand
CTTAACTTATTTTTGACACTCCCGTATCAGAAGAATAATATGAAATGAACAATCACGAACAAACTACGTTTGACAGCCTGTGGGACTATGGAGATCCCGCGGCGACCGAAGAGAAATTCAATGAGATCCTGCCCGAGGTAAAAGCTTCCGGAAATGAATCGCATTATATTCAGCTTCTTACTCAGATCGCGAGGACTTACAGTCTGAGAAGGAAGTTTGAAGATGCCCACAAACTCCTTGACGAAGTTGAACCCCTTCTTAAACCTGAATTTCCGAGGGCTTCGGTAAGATATCACCTTGAACGCGGCAGGACATTCAACTCATCGAACATATTTGACAAGGCACGCGAGCACTTTCTGAAAGCACTTGACCTGGCTGTTCAGGCAAAGGAAGACAACCTTGCCGTGGATGCCGCGCACATGATGGGCATAGTGGAGAAGGGCGACGCATCGCTTGAGTGGAATCTTAAGGCAATTGAAATGGCCGAGAGATCATCTGATGAGAGTGCGGGGAACTGGCTCGGCTCACTATACAATAACCTCGGCTGGACATACTTCTCAATGAAAGAGTATGAAAAGGCGCTTGACCTTTTTCGAAGGGATATAAAGTGGTTTGACAGCAAAGGGCGAGTCACCAATGCGAACATTGCAAGGTGGTCAGCGGCAAAGACTCTCAGAATGATGGGAAGGACAGATGAAGCCCTGGAAACACAGCTTGCACTGAAAGAGATAATTGAGCGCACCAAAGACGAGGACGGATACGTTTATGAAGAGCTTGCCGAATGTTATCTTTCGAAAGGAAATGAAGCGGAGGGAAGGAAGTATGCGGGAATTGCCTATGACATTCTCAGGAACGACGCATGGCTTCAGGCGGATGAGCCGGAAAGGCTGGCAAGGCTAAAAGAGCTCGGAGGCAGAGAGTGAAATTCGGACATGTCGAAATATTCGTGAAAGACCCGATGAAGTCTAAAAACTTTTATGAATCAATTCTTGGATTCAAAGTGATAGACATTCAGGATGAAAGTTTTGTATGGCTGAAGTCGGATGAGTTTCATCTTCTTCTCAGACCCGGAAACCCGGGTGAGAGCCCGGCAGAATACTCTTCGTCAAACACAGGATTTGTAATTTATACGGATGATCTGCAGGAAACTGTGGAGCGGCTTGAATCGAACGGACTCAGATTCAACGGAAATGACGGTTCCGAGAAATGCCCTACATTCCGCGACCCTGACGGAAACTGGTTTCAGCTTGTAGATCCAAACGATCACTAAACAAACAACACCATGGAACAACTAACGAAGGAACAGCAGGAAACAGTGTACAAAGAGCTCAGTGCGATCAATGAGGATATTGAGAAACTGCGCAAGAAGCGGAAGGAGCTTAATGCGAAAGTGGGTGCAATGAGCGTAAGCAATTACACGCTGAAAGACCGCGACGGCAAGGAGGTAAAGCTGTATGATCTTTTCGGCGGCAACAATTTTCTCATTGTGATTCACAACATGGGCAAGGGCTGTAACTATTGCACCATGTGGGCTGACGGAATGAAGGACACATTCAGGGAAGTTGAAAAGAAGGCAGCCTTTGTACTTGTCTCTCCAGATAAGCCGGAGGTTCACAAAGCATTTGCCGAATCCAGAGGATGGGGTTTCCGTTCATACTCCTCCGACGGCTCAGAGTTCACTTATGACCTCGGCTATGAAGTCCGCAAAGAAGGCAAGAGTTATTACTGGCCGGGTGTGTCAGTGCTTGAAAAGCGTGCCGACGGAAGCGTTGTAAGAGTTACGAAGGATTTCTTCGGACCCGGTGATTTCTTTTGCAATGTCTGGCATTTCTATGACCTGCTCCCGACAGAAGACATCACTATGAACTCATGAAGCGTGTGTATAATGCAGAGAAGGAGAGGATCGCTTTGCCGGAATTTTGCTTCTTGACAACATCGTAAAAAAAGAAACCAAAATGAATACAGCCCAAAACTTTGCCGCACAATACGAGTTGGTCAACGAGTGGCTTACCGGAATAGTGAACGGATTTGGAGAAGACGACTGGAAGCTCTCGCTCGCCCCCGGAAAGAACCATGCATTGTGGCTGCTCGGACATCTGGTGGCAACCGATGACGATATAGTTCTTTACCTTGGCAAGGGGGACGTGCTCTATCCTCATTATCAGGAAATTTTCTCACAGGGCAAACCTCTCCTTGAGTATGAGAAGTGTCCTCCAGCCGCTGAGCTGAAGGAGTCATTGAGAAAGGTATATGAGAGGAACAAATTGATTTGCGCCGGTCTCACCGAAGAAGAGTTCGGCGAACCTCATGAACTTGTGGAGAATTATGAAACGGACTACTTCAAAACAAAGCACAGGGTGGTCATGGCATGGCAGCTGCACCAGTTGTACCACACGGGACAGCTTGGCGCGATTTTGAGCATGGCAGGTAAGAAGATTTACGGCTAACTTTGCACTGTGCCGGAACATCATCCGCTCCCGGCGGAAGAAGATCAGATGACTGAAGTTCCGGAAATGATTCCGACAAAACGATTCCTTCTTGAAAGACACATACTGGGTCAGGAGATGGAAAGAGTTTCTCTCCCACAGGAGACTGGGCATTGAGTTCGCCATTACGGTCATTCTTCTTGTGCTCATTGTATATTCTTTCAGCAGATATCTGCTGTTCAATGAAACAAGGGCCGGTGCCGTAATAGACGATCCCCTGCAAAGGCACTTCACTGCAATTGATCTCAACGTGCCTATCTTTTTCGCTATTTACTCATCACTGCTGATCGGCCTTATCTCATTCAGCTTCAATCCGAAACAGCTGATGATGGCATTTCAGACTTACATCGTACTTGTTGCATTAAGAATGGTCTCAATGTATCTCATCCCGCTTGATCCTCCCGCTGAATGCATTGACCTTCAGGATCCGGTCGTATTCATGATGGGAACAGGGCAGAAGATCGTAAAGGACCTTTTCTTCTCCGGGCATACGTCAACGTCCTTCATGCTTTTTCAGGTGGCGCGCAACAAATACCTGAAGGCGTATTTTCTCGCCGCCACGATTACAGTGGGTATAAGCGTGGTGCTTCAGAAAGCACACTATACAATAGATGTTGTCGCAGGGCTTGTTTATTCGTATGCATCCTATCAGCTGGTGAAACACTGGCATTCTAAGTATCATCGTTTCGAGATTGATAAGAAATAATAGTCAGTCACGATTGTAGCAATTGCGGTTGTAAGCGTTGGGATTTACCCGCGAAAGACTTTCATTCACACATCAAAGACAAACCGGTATGATCATCAGAAGAGCAAGAGAGTCGGACCTTCCGGCAATTGTACGCATACTTGCCGGCGATACACTTGGAATGACGTGTGAAGATGATTCACCCGCGCTGAACGGTGCATACCTGAGAGCATTCAGAATTATTTCTGCCGATAAGAATCAGACGATACTTGTAGCCGAATCGGATGAAGGTGAAATATCAGGAACGCTTCAGCTCACTTTCATACAGTATCTCACATATAAGGGGGGATTGAGAGCGCAGGCGGAAGCTGTGTTTGTAAAAAGTGATCATCGCGGCAAAGGAATCGGAACAATGCTTATGAATGAGGCGGAGAAGATCGCAAGGGAAAGAGGCGCTCATCTTATACAGCTTACCACAGACAAGCGCAGGCCGGATGCAAAGCGTTTCTATGAAAAGCTCGGATACACTGCCTCTCACGAAGGAATGAAAATGCATTTCAAAGATCTTAACTCCGGCAACTGACAGAACATCCGCAAAACTCATTCAACGGTAAAAAAAAACCCTGTCCGAATGAACAGGGTTTTCTTCTGAGAATCAGATCAGGATCACATGCGGAACCAGTCGTCCTGCAAATACCACTTTCCGCCTTTTTGTTTGAAGACTATCGGCTGAGGCATACCGTCGGTGTAGTATGTCATCTGTTTGGCGGCTTCGTCATAGGTCGGCTGAACCTGCTTTGCCACTCTCAGCGCCGCCTGCAGGGCAGAAGCCCGCTGATCTGTGAACAGCCTTGTTGCCGCATCCACTCCGCCCATTTTTGTAATGTAAGAAGGGTCAACGTAAGTTTGCATGAATTCAGTTCTGTGTCCTCCGAACAGTGTATTGATCATCTCCTGCATCTGGTTACGGAGCTGTTGATTGTAATTATTGTAATCAGGTGACAGGCCGCCGGAGCATCCTGAAAGAAAGCCGAATGAAACAACCAGCAAAAGAAACCTGAGTAAAGAGTGTTTCAAAGTGAACCTCCTGAAATTGAATTAATGAAAGACAAATTTACCGAATGCCGATCTAAATAAGTGCACAGTAATATTTACCGGAAGTACTATGCGAGTGCATTCACTTCTTTCCAAGCCAGGCATTCCGAAGTTTCTTCTGAGAGTCAGACGGATTCTTAACTTCTGTCACCTCAAAATCGTAATTGATCTTGGTCTTGTCGAGTACTGCGCTGAGTTCCACCTCTTTTGAACTCCCGCCCGAAGTTCTTGAAACTACAAGATCAAGCCTGTCACCCGCCTTCATCTGCTTTTTTGCGGATCCGAAAATATCTGATGCGTTCATGAAATTGATCTCCGCACCGTTAAAGGAAATCAGTTCATCACCGGCCATCAGTCCGAGTTTCTTTATCAGCTCATTATCAGGGTCAGTGATCTTATTGATCTTGAGTCTGAAAGTTTTTGCGTTGAAACCTATTTCAAGTCCGCCTACGTCTGCAACCTGATAAGGAGTTGATCTCAGCTCAAGCCCGATCTCTGACAGAAATTTGTCGTAAGGGATCCGGTTAGGTCCGTCAATGTACTTGTCAATGAATTCCCTGACTTTCGGAGATGTAAGGGTTTCTATATCGCTGAACAGTTCGTCATCTTTGAATGGCCTGTCCTTGCCGTATTTCTGAGTCAGAGTGTTAATAACATCCTGAAGTCCCTGCCTGCCGTCCGACTCTTTTCTGATAAGTATGTCAAGACAAAGTCCTATCAGAGCTCCTTTCGAATAAACATTGATATATTCCTTCTTGTACCGGTCAAGCGCGCCCTTGCTCATTTCTGTGAATGCAAGTGAATCATTATGGCGCATGGAAGAATTGAGCTTCTCCTTTAAGTTATCTATAAATTCATTCATGTCAATCAGTCCCTTGCTCAGCCTGATGTAATCGGCAAAGTACTCCGTAACGCCTTCATACAGCCACAGGTGCTTGCTCATAACAGGGTTTCCGTAATCGAAGTCTCCGATCTCCTCGGAATGAAGATTCAGCGGAGTGACTATGTGATAGAATTCATGAGCGTTTGTTCCTTCCATCTGATTGATCATCACGCTTTTTGCCTGTGCGGGAACATCCGGCATATAATAAAATGAAGACTGCTTATGCTCAAGTGCGCCGAATCCGCCGGAGCCGCCTTCAAAGTTTGCTGCAAAGAAGTAAAGGAAAGTGTACTTATCGGCAGGAAGCCTGCCGCCGAGATGCTCCCTGATTGCCTCAAGCAGTTTCTTGTTCGGCTCGTAAAAATCCTTAGCCCTGAGACCTTTGCCGGGGGAGTAAACCGAAACAAGCACTGACATCTCATCAAAATTTATACTGACTGTATCCGGAACAGTGAAAAGAATGGGATTGTCAACGATCTCAAAGTAACCCGGCGTGCTGAAGACCTCCTCGGTTTCACTGCGTGATACATTGTTCATGCTCGTTGCTCCGAAGAATCCCTGCGGCTTTCTGAAATTCAGCGTGAAGTC
>CAZTQR010000046.1:13480-20209 GCA_964615795.1 uncultured Ignavibacteriaceae bacterium | reverse complement strand
TCCGGCAGAGACGAAGAGGATGCTTGAGCATTTCATTGAGAATTACGAGACAGACGGATTCGGAATCTGGGCCTGTGTAATGAATTACACAGGTGAGCTGATAGGACATTGCGGTTTCAATACGCTTCCTGACGGCATGGTGGAAATTGCATACCTGCTTGACAGGAAATACTGGGGCAGGGGGATCGCTACCGGCATTGCCCGCCTGACGCTCGAAGAAGGATTCAGGACATTTGGTTTAGATGAAATAGTTGCCCTGGCATATCCGGACAACCCGGCATCTCTGAGGGTGCTTGAGAAGATTGGTATGAGATATGCCGGGAAGCGGATATATTACGGAAAGTCATTCTGCTTCTTCAAAAGATACAGGGATGAGAATGAAATTGATTCAGAGTAGCAGATCGAAATGACTGCCTGTTTTCGTCCATGAAGGAACCGTGTTTACTTGTTCAGTTTACGCCACGTTGTTTCCTCTCCTCCGGTTGGACGAAGGAGAGGACACATCAGCGGAATTCCAATATGCCTGGAATTCACGAAAGATCTGTTACGGCACGACGGCGCTAACGAAGTTCGCTGCATTGTTGTCAGCAATTGCAAAGTCAGTTCCGTCAACAAGGTCATCTCCTGTTAAGTCAGTTACCACATATCCGCTGAGAAAATTTGCGGCAGCGTTATCTACGGCGCTTACATCTGTGGCATCAATGGTGCCGTCCTGATTTACATCTCCGCCGTAAACGGCAAAACGCACAGGCGATGCATCAACCTGAATAAGATTGCTTCCATATGCCTGAGTTGCAAGTGTTAACAAACTGAATCCGTAAGTTCCGCCCCTTGACATTCCGATTCCCGCTGAGCTCCATGTTTCAATGCTGTTCCTGTGCTTTAACGCAATGTAGTAAGTTCCCGATGGCGCATTGGAAAACCTGAATGAACCGCTTCCGGAGGTTGATAACAATGCCTTTGCCGAATCAACCGCTGTGTATGGATAAGATCCGCTCCGCAGGTAGACTTTCACGGTATCATTCACCATGAGATTTGATGATGGATTGTAAAAGCCCTGAATAAGCATAGTAAGATTGACTGTTATGTTCGGGCTTTCGGTCATTGCAAGCGGGCTTCTGTTATTGTGAATGTCCTGCGCAAGTATGAAGTAGTAGTACAACCCGCTGAGAGGCGACGTGTCTGTGTATGTGGGATCCGTTGTTGTTGCAATCGGAACCGCTATGTTCGGATCAATTGAAGGCAATGTGCTTCGGTACAGCACATAGTTGTAAAGATCCGGTTCCGTATTCATATCCCAGTTGAGAATTACACTGCTTCCTGATGCCTGCGCCGATAACCCGGACACGGCAAGCGGCGCGAGATTGTCAACGCTTCTGCCGCTCATGATATCGGAGTACCAGTACTCTCCAGCATTGTCAGTTTTGGCTTTGATCCGGTAATAGTAGATCCCCGGATTCAGTGAACTTGAATCAAGCGGAGTGTTGTCGAGGTAGTAATAGAAGGGAAGTTTCTCCGACGAGATATCCGCAACGCTCTGCCAGTTGAAATTTCCCCCGCTTGGCGGAAAACTTCTGAAGATGCTGTAGCTTGTAATCTTGTTCACTCCCGCAACGTCATAACCGCTTCTTGCCCATCTGATCTGGATCTTTCCGCCCTGGTCATTGGGAAGGTCTTTCACAAATATGAGATTAGGATTGATGTTGATTGCCGATGACAGATATACAAAAGATTTTCCTTTACCCTGGACTGCGTTTCTTGCTCCGACTATTGCATCGGCAAATCCGTCCCCGTTGAAATCCCCTGCTCCGGAAACTGAAGAGGCAAAGAGTGTCTGCAGTGTGTCACCCCTCATTATAACATCAGGCAAATTGTCCATGTAAGTTCCTCCAAAGAGCACATAGCTCTTTCCCATATTTATTTGATATCCGCTCGCTCCGATAATTACATCGGCATAGCCATCGCCGTTCATATCTCCGGCATCGCCCACAGAAGTTCCCAGGAGTGACGAACCGCCGAAATCAGTGAAGTATACATCTGCGAACGGGTCCAGCAAAGCACTTCCGAAAAAAATATATGCTTGTCCGGAATAATTGTTGTAACCGTATGCGCCGGCAATGAAATCATCGAAGCCGTCTCTGTTTACATCACCTGCTCCGGAGACAGAGATTCCCAGGTAATTATTGACTGCCGCTCCGTTAATAGTGAGATATGGAAACTGAGAAATGAAACTGCCGCCGAGGAAAATATAAACTCTCCCTGTGCCCGAACTGTATCCGCTTGCTCCCACCAAAATATCCTCATAGCCGTCGCCGTTCACATCCCCGGCTCCGGAAGCGCTTGCTCCGAAATTGTCATTCGGATTTTCACCGTAAAATTCTGCATCAACAGTACTGTTCATTGAAGGACCCCCATAAAACAAATATGCCTTGCCCGTACTGGAGGAATACCCCGTAGCGCCCACGATCACATCCTCAAATCCATCTCCGTTGACATCACCTGTTCCGGAAACCGTAACTCCGAAATAAGTGGAGGCTGCTTCTCCGTTAAGTATCACATCCGCTGCATTGTTCATGCTTGCACCGCCGTAATAAATGTAAGCTCGCCCGAAACTTGAATTATATCCGTATGCGCCGACTATCACATCGTCATATCCGTCGCCGTTCACGTCTCCCGCTGAAGATGTTGAAATTCCGAATACATTTGATATACCTTCACCGTTCAATACAAGATCCGGAATGAAATCAGGCGCTGCGCCGCCGAAGAAAATGTAAGCCCTTCCTGTATAATTGTTGTAACCCTGTGACCCGGCAATCAGGTCACCGAATCCGTCACCATTGACGTCACCGGCATCCGAAACGCTGGTACCGAAAAGATCACCTGTAAATTCTCCAGTCATCTGCCTGTCCGCAGATATTTCATTCTTCATAAAGTAATCATACAAGATTGCTCTACCGTCAAGAGAGTTATAACTGATCCCTCCGGCGATTAGGTCGTCGTAACCGTCACCGTTCACATCGCCCGCGGTTGAAAGCGACCAACCCAGAGACTCGTAATAGGTTTCCCCGTATATTACTGCATCCGCGATGTTGTCCATTGACGCCCCTCCGAAGAACACGTGTACTTTTCCGGAGTCGACCCCGTCATTTTTCCAAGAAGCTACGGCAAAATCGGAATAACTGTCTCCGTTAAGATCGCCTGCAAATGCAACAGTTCTGCCGAAGCGCCCCGCCGACGCCGTTCCTGTCATTACCACATCAGCAGTATTGTTGATCACAGCACCGCCGTAATATACGTAAGCCCTTCCCGCATTGGATCCGTACTGATCTGCTCCAATAATTATGTCTGAAAATCCGTCACCGTTAACGTCCCCGGCATTTGAGACAGAATTGGAGAAAGTGTTTCCGGCCGCTTCACCGTTAAAGACAGCATCTGCAACATTGTTCATTGATGATCCCCCGAAGAATATGTATGCCTTGCCGGTGGATGCGTTGAACCCTGAAGCGCCGACAAGCGCATCAGCATATCCGTCGCCGTTCACGTCACCGGCGCCTGAAACAGCCCATCCGAATAATGAAGATGCCGCTTCACCGGTCATAGTAACATCTGCAACATTGTTCATGGAGGATCCGCCGTAATATATGTAAGCTCTTCCCAAAGAAGTCGAATAGCCGTAAGCGCCAATTATCACATCAGAATATCCGTCACCGTTCACATCCCCTGCTGCAGAAACGGATCTCCCGAAATTGTTATTGATTGCGGCTCCTGTAAAAGTCACATCCGCGGTGTTGTTCATATTTGCCCCTCCGTAATAGATGTAAGCCCTGCCTGTGGTAGAAGAGTACACCGGTGCTCCGACCAGAACGTCATCATATCCGTCGCCGTTAACATCACCGGCTGACGAAACTGCACTTCCAAAGAGAGAGCCGGTTGTTTCACCGCTCAGCACAATGTCTGCAACCGTGTTCATGTTCAATCCTCCAAAGTAAATGTAAGCCCTTCCGGTGCCGGAATTGAAGCCCCTCGCCCCGACGATAACATCGTCAAATCCGTCGCCGTTAACATCACCGGCAACGCTTACGGAGCTTCCCATTTGGGCCTGTACACCGTAAGAAAGTGCATTGAATATCTTTCTCTGAAAGGCATCGCCCTCTTCTTCCGGAATGAATATGCTTCTGTCTCCTGCGGGAGGAAGCTCAGGAAGCCCGGGCACGCCGCTCTTATTGGGGCCGCCGGATGGTTGGGCAAATGCGGCATTAATTACATGTGCGAAGAAAGCCAGAAAAATTAGAAAGAATCGGTTAACTGATCTGTAAGAGGTCTTCATGGTTTTAGCAGGCAAATATATTTATAAAAAGTTTGTATCAATTTAAACCGAATTGCTTGAAAGTTCAAATATGATGTGAGTGGAAAGAGATGAAGATCTTTAGTTATGAAAAGAAGTGTGTTTGAAGAGTTGTGTGAAGTAAGGTCACATAAGCAGAGGACAATATCTTACAGGCGGTCTCTCTCCGCTGCGGCAGGTTAGACTTTGACCTCGGGGTCAGTGGCTCTAACAACGAATGCACAAATTTCAATTGTGAAGTGTCACGTCTTTAAAACAGGACTGCAAAGTCTGTTCATTCGTGTTTCCGCGGCAAACGCCATTGGCTGTTAATGAGATGCATAAACTCGATTGAGTTAAGAGCTCTAAGCCACGAATGCACGAATTTCAATTGTAAAGTGCCAAGTCCATAAAACAGCACAGCAAAGTCTGTTCATTCGTGTTTCCGCGGCAAACGCCATTGGCTGTTAATGAGATGCATAAACTCGATTGAGTTAAGAGCTCTAAGCCACGAATGCACGAATTTCAATTGTAAAGTGCCAAGTCCATAAAACAGCACAGCAAAGTCTGTTCATTCGTGTATTCGTGGCAAACCCATTTGGCTCTAAATGAAATGCATGAACTCTGTTGAAGTAAGAGCACTAAGCCACGAATGCACGAATGACATTGGTCATAGTATTGAATCAGGCGGGATGGAATTCAGATCACACTGATTGTCTCCCGGAAGGTCTCAGAACTTTAAAGAAAATGCATCTCCACAACCTCTGTGAGAGATCCCGGCGGAGATATTTCACAGAGGTGCAGAGTATTACAGCTTACGGCACAACCGCACTCACAAAGTTTGTTGCGTTATTGTCAGCCAGAGAAAAGTCAGTGCCGTCAACAAAATCGTCGCCGGTAAGGTCGGTCACCACATAACCGCCTACAAAGTTCTGTGCGTCGTTGTCTATCATGCTTACGTCAGTAGCATCTACGGTGCCGTCCTGATTGCAGTCGCCGGAATAAATTGCAAAGGTGACAGGCGAATTATCAACCTGAATAAGATTGCTTCCGAATGCCGAAATATCGGACAGATGCATGCTGTATGATGAACTGAACCTCTTGAACAGGATTATCTGCGAACCCCAGGTTTCAATGCTGTTCCTGTGCAGTACCTGAACGTAACATTTTGCATCATACGGAACATTTGCAAAACTGAATTTTGCCTGTCCAATATAGCTTGCAAAAGCAGATGATGTGTCATAGATGGTTGACGGATTATCAAAGTTGCGCAACACTATTTTCAGAGTGTCACCAACCTGAAAATTGGTGGAAGGATTGTAACGTCCCTGAATGTAAGAAGAAAACGAGAAATTACTCTCCGTAATGAGGCGGTTATTAAACCTTATTCCGCTTATGTGAGCTGTGCCTCCGCTGCCGTTCACATTATCCTTTATCTTTATGACCCAAGAGCCGAACGTGTTGTCTCCCCCGAATACTGAAGCCAGATTCATCTGCGGCTTCATGAGTCCTGCGACGGAGCAATACTTGCCGGAACCGATGGAGCTGTCTGCAATGTCGGTAAAAATGATCCTGGCGCTGTTATCATTGCCGAGCGGAGCAATGCTTGTCATAAGCCTTGCGGAATCGCCGTTGGGAGCGATAAGGTCCACTGAAATATCGGAAAGCCGGGAATGGTTCAACCCCAGCATTATTTCCATGCTTGATATGGTTTCATTCAGGTAAACCGGAATTGTCATCAGAGTTGTGCTCGCACCTGTCGGAGGAATATTGATGTGCTGTGAACCGATGGACGGCAGATAGAATCCTTCCTGTACCGATACATCATAGCTTCTGAACAGCGGGCTGACTTCCACGCCTCCGTCAGTTGCGGGATTGCTGAACAATGCATTGTTTCTGAAGAAGAGTTCCGGTCCGCCGTTACCTCCATTGTCTTTCAGATAACCGTCAAGATTGTAGCACACTTCAGTATTTGACGTTGGATCAATTTCCAGGTCAAGAGCTTTATATGTATTCACAAACACAGAATCCTCGCTGATGAACTGTCTCTTCTGAATTCTAATTTCATCCAGCAAACCGGTGAAGTCACCCGTAAGTCCCGGTACCCCGCCAATGAAAAGCGAATCGCTGCCTCCTGTGATTGTTCCAAATGCTGCATTCAAGGTGTTCGCCAACACACCGTTGTGGAAGAACCTTGCGGAATTTGTACTGCTGGATACAGTAACTCTGTTCCATCTGTTGAGAGCAAGAATTATTCCGGAAACAGAAGAAACTCCGTTTATCGTAAGGGTGACATTATTTGCGCTAAGAGACAGAGCATACTGATTACCTTTTGTTATCAGGTTGCATGTCTGAACCGCAATGGGAAAGACCCAAAGGTCAAGCGTCATTGAGTTTGTGGGTTC
>CAZTQR010000046.1:2373-13380 GCA_964615795.1 uncultured Ignavibacteriaceae bacterium | reverse complement strand
GGAACAAGGATCATATTTATCCCGGGTTTGTTTGAAGCTTTGCCAATTATTTGGTTGCTGAATTTGCTGAATGTTCTTTTCATGTCAGGGATGAATTTGTTTTATGAATCCTGCTTTCAATATTGAGTTATTTACGGAAGCACCGCACTCACAAAGTTCGCGGCGTTATTATCCGCTATGGCAAAGTCAGTGCCGTCAACAAAGTCGTCGCCGGTAAGGTCAGTTGCCACATAGCCGCCCACAAAATTCTGCGCATCGTTGTCTATCAGACTCACATCAGTTGCATCAACGGTCCTGTCCTGGTTCACGTCACCGCTGTAAATCGCAAATGCTACCGGGGAAGCATCCACCTGTATGAGATTGCTCCCGAATGCAGTTGAAGCTGAAGTTGTCATATTGTAAACAGAATAATTCAGGAAGAATCCGCTATAGGATGCCGTCCAGGTCTCTATACTGTTTCTGTGGATCACTTTCAGTATCCAGACCGGATCATATGGCATATTTGCAAAACTGAGCAGGCAGTTTCCGCCGGCGGAAACGACCTGGACGCAGGAGTCATAGACAATTGAAGGGTTTTGCAAATTCATAATTACGGCAGTTACAGTGTCGGCGATCTGCAGATTGTTTGCCGGTTTGTAATGTCCCTGCAGGTAAAATTTCATACTGAGGTTGTTCTCCGCACGCATCATTCCGTTTATCCTGATCCCTGCCGTGTAGAAGATTCCCGTCTCACCCGAAACTCTGTCAATTGCAAGCACTCTCCAGGTGCCCTTTGGATTCTTGCCGGCGAACTTGCTCATCAAACCGGTCTGTGGTTTCACATAACCCGAAAGAGATGCGTACCGGTTGGTTCCTATTGAACTGTCTGCAAGATCGGAGAATATGAACCTCACATTCTGGTCATTTCCCTTTGGCATAATTGATGACATCAGGGTTGCAGAGTCGCCATCAGGTGCAATTATGTAAAGGCTGACGTCTGAAAGCCTGTTATGATGAAGCAATACCATCACTTCAATACTTGTTACCGGATCAGTAAGGTGGATCGGGATCTGCATTTCGGTATTACCGGAAGTACCAAAAAGCGGAAGATTTCTGTGAAGGTCAGTGAAAGGAGGATAGAATCCTTCCATGAGTGACCCGTCTGAAGACTTCAGCAATGGAGTTGATCTGACACTTGCAAGAGTCGCGGGAGCGCTGAATTTGGCATTGTTCCTCAGGAAGAATTGCGGGCCGCCGTCATTGCAGTTATCGTTCAGATATCCGTCGAAATTGTAGCAGACTTCCGTTACAGGCAAGACATTGTCCGTGATATCAAATGCCCTGTATGTATTCACAAGCACGGAGTCTTTGCTTCTGTAAAATCTCTTCTGAATCCTCAGTTCATCTATCATTCCGTCAAAGTCAGCTTCGGCCCCGGGCGAGCCGCCGACAATGAGCGAGTCACTGCCTGAGGGCATGCTTCCAAGCGGAGCGGCTTGAATACTGTTGCGAACGCCGTCAGAATAATAGAATACAGTGTCGGCATCGAAGGAAATGCCGACCTTTGTCCATCTGTTGTTTGGGAGAATTATGTTTGCCGCCAATACATCAACTCCGTTTACAGTTAAAGTAACTCTGTTGCCGATCAATCTGACAAGATACTGTCCCGGTTTGTTAATGAGATTGCATGTCAGCGTAGTTCTCGGATAGATCCAGAATTCAATGGTCATGTTCTCCGTTGTCTCAATCTCAGCATCATCAGGTGCTGATATATAATCCTCATTTCCGTCAAAGGATATTGCCTGATTTGTGGAGATCGTTGTACTTGGTGAGTGAGAAAGGTCGAGAGCTGAAACATTGCTGGACCTACCGTTATTGCCGTTGCCAGACAAGTCACGTGCGGTAAAAGTTGACACTGAATACTCTCTCTGAAACGGAAGCGATAAAACGAGTCCCGAGTATTCACCGCTGGAAGTGCCGAGGACGGTCCTGAAATTCTGAGCAACTTCCGCCGATGACAGCGCCCTGTTCCAGACTCTGACTTCATCAAGCTTGCCGTTGAAAGGAGTGGAGTTACCGGAAATGCCTACGAACAGCGAATCCGAATTGGCAGTCGGGGCGGCTGCGGCCACTACAGAAGATGTATCAAGCACACCGTCTATGTAGATTCTGAACTCATTCAGCGACTGGTCGTAAGTTGCCGAGACATGTGTCCATGCATTTACGGGAAGTAAGTATGCTGACTTTGAGAAGAGCCTCGGTGCTCCGTTTGTTGCAAGCAAGATCCTTCCCGATGAGAGTCTTAATCCGTATTTGAGGGCAGTGCCGAGTGTTCCGCCCTTCGATATTATGCCTTTTGAACCGGTGATAATGGACGGATTGATCCATGCCTCAAGAGTAAAACTGCCGGTGATGTCAAGCGTGGGGCTGTTTGGCACGGACACATAGCTTGTAGAATTGCCGGCGAAAGAACAGGCCTGATTCCAGCTAATGTAAGCTTCAGAGCGGTTTGCCAAAGAAAGGAAGCCGAGAACGGCCAGAGTTACAAGTAAGATCTTTTTCATTTCAGGGATGATTTAGTTTGGAAAATTTGAGTGCAAATTACCCCAAACCCGGCGGAGGGCAAAACAAATTTTCGCTCATTCTTAATCGGAAAATTCACCTGAGTTTGCCACTTCAGACTCAAAGCCGTCTTTTGGAGCAAAACCGGCTGTTTTCAGTTCCATACTAATGCAGTTTTGGCATTCCCTGATGCAGTACCGGGGATGCCAAAGGCTGAGTTTTAGATTTAATAAGTCACACCTTATTAGTATTTTCGTTTCATTATTAAACAGAAAAATGATACTTACATGTCAAATAATACCCCGATAACAGTTGCTTACGGCGATGGTATTGGCCCGGAAATAATGGAAGCCACACTGAACATAATTACAGCTGCCGGAGCAAGGATCGACATAGAAACAATAGAGGTGGGTGAGCAGGTGTATCTTCGAGGAAATGTGCAGGGAATTGAGCCGGAGGCATGGGATTCTCTCAGAAGGACCAAAGTGTTCCTCAAGGCTCCGATCACAACTCCGCAGGGCGGTGGCTACAAGAGCTTGAATGTTGCCACAAGGAAGACCCTCGGTCTGTATGCAAACGTCAGGCCTTGCGTTTCCTATCATCCCTTCGTGAAGACGAAGCATCCCGTCATGGACGTGGTAATAGTGAGGGAGAATGAAGAGGATCTGTATGCCGGAATTGAACACAGGCAGACTCAGGATGTTTATCAGTGCCTGAAACTTATTACCAGGCCAGGATGCGAGAAGATAATAAGGTATGCATTCGATTACGCGGTGGCAAACGGAAGGAAGAAGGTTACGGCATTCATGAAGGACAATATCATGAAGATGACCGACGGACTTTTTCACAAGATCTTCGATCAGATCGCAAAAGAGTATCCGCAGATCGAGAACGAGGCGTGGATCGTTGACATAGGCGCAGCAAAGCTGGCAGATACACCGGAGGCCTTTGATGTGATAGTGATGCAGAACCTCTACGGCGACATACTTTCAGACGTAGCCGCGCAGATCGCCGGTTCGGTGGGGCTGGCGGGATCGTCAAACATCGGCGAAAACTTTGCCATGTTCGAAGCAATTCACGGTTCTGCACCGAGAAGGGCAGGGCAGAATCTCGCAAATCCCTCCGGCTTGTTCCTCGGTTCAATAATGATGCTCAACCATATAGGCCAGACGGACATTGCAACAAAGGCACACAACGCGTGGCTGAGAACAATTGAGGACGGAATTCATACCTATGACATATTCAGGGAGGGTACAAGCAAGCAGAAGGTGGGCACGAAGGAATTTGCGCAGGCGGTGATCGACCGGCTTGGCCAACAACCGAAAGAACTGAAGGCGGTTGATTACAAGGTAGTGCCAAAGGTGGAAGCCCACAAAGAAGCATCAAAGGCCATAAGGCAGAACAAGGATCTTGTGGGAGTTGATGTGTTCCTTGATTTCAGCACGGGAAGCGCAGAAGACCTTGGCGAACTGCTTAAGAAAGTTCCCGGCAGTGATATGACGCTGAAGTTCATAAGCAACCGCGGTGTAAAAGTGTGGCCGGACGGGAATCCGGAGACTTACTGCACGGATCACTGGAGATGCAGGTTCATGGGATCAAAGGACGATGTAGCAATAAACAACTCGCAGGTGATCGATCTGCTTTCAAGGATAAATGATGCAGGGTTCGATTTCATCAAGACGGAGAATCTATACAATTTTGACGGCGAGGCGGGATATTCAAAGTCGCACTGAGAAATTCCTACACGTTTCAGGTCAATTGATATTGCAGTCAACGGGCATAAGCATCAACCGCTTTTGCCCGTTCTGTCATTTAAGGCAATCATCCTAACCTTGTGTTAAGTCACCTCCACATAATCCAGATCTTTCCCGAAAGTCTCTTCGGTCCTGAGAGCGGCAATGATGGCAATGGAGAGCGCAACAACTGCCACAACCAGAGCTCCGTTCACTATTCCGAGATACTCTCTGAAGAACTGAAATGAAAGTGTAAGCGGAACGGTGGTTCCCCTTATGATATTCGGCACGGCGGTTGTAACGGTTGCCCGGTAGTTAGTGCCGAACTGTTCCGATGCGTTTGTAACGAACACGGCCCAGTAGCCGTTGGCGAAGCCCAGCGCGCCGCACATGAAGTAAAAGAATGCGCTTCCGAACTGATTGAAGTAAAGATAGATCCCTATGCAGATCACGTTCATCATCAGAAATATCATCACCACTTTCTTTCTCGATCTCATTGCCTGGCTCATGTAGCCGCTCACAAAGTCTCCGATCACAATACCGATATAGGCGTACATTATTGACTGAGCCGGATTGATTGGCGAGCTGATCCCCAAAGCTTCTGCAAACTTATCCGAAAAAGTGACAAGCACTCCGATGACAAACCATGTAGGCAGTCCGATTAGAATGCATTTGGAGAATTTGAAGAAGCGGTCCTTATCGGTAAAAAGTTTTATGAAATTGCCCTTCGGCACATCCATTTCCTTTATGTTCCTGTACATCCCCGATTCATAAACGCTGATCCTCAGCACCAGCAGTACAAGTCCCATAGCTCCTCCGATGAAGTAGGAAACACGCCATTCGAATTCATTTGCAATAAGCGCGGCGGCGACGGCGCCCATGAGTCCGACGGTTGCAACTATAGTCGTTCCCCATCCGCGTGTTTCTTTCGGCATTGTTTCGCTTACCAAAGTTATGCCTGCGCCGAGTTCTCCCGCAAGCCCGATGCCCGCAATGAATCTGAGCACCGCATAAGTATTAACATCCTGCACAAAACCGTTTGCGATATTTGCGGCCGAGTACAGAAAGATGGAGCCGAACAGCACGGAAATTCTTCCTTTCTTATCTCCGAGTATTCCCCAGAGAATCCCGCCTATAAGCATTCCTGCCATCTGCCAGTTGAGAAGCATCACGCCCACATCAATCTGATGATCTCCTGTGATCCCCAGAGAAAGCAGTGACGGCTTTCTGACAACGCTGAAGAGAATGAGGTCGTACACATCCACAAAGTAGCCGAGCGCGGCAACTATGATAATGCCGATAACGTTCTTTTTGTCGTTCTTAAGATCGTTCATCAGTTGTCAGGTAATTTTTCCTGTGCGTGATCTTTTCAAAGTAAGAGCTTTCAGTTTCTACAATATGCTTCTTCAAAGCAATTGCATACTTCCGTAAAGACTTTCAAGAGTGTTTTCCGGCATTGACATTCTTCACGGCTTTGAGTGAAAAGAGAAGGGGGATGTTCTTCCCGCACCTGTAATATCCGTCTTCGCCTTTCTTCATTCCGGGAAAATGTTCCCATACGGTGAAGGGATGTTCGTGAAAGAAAACTATCGTCAGCCCTGCGCCGATGAGCGACATGAATATATCAGACAAGCTGTGCGTCCATTCGTAAGTGGTGTTGTTAGTTGTCACGGCATCCTTCACGGCATACGTTCCCGGCTCATCAAACATTAGCGGTTTATCCTGCCTGAAGTACGGATACCGTACTTCAAATGAAACGGACGCATCGGTATTATCAAACATCATTGACGCAGGATGGATCTCCGCAATGTAAAAGAATCCGTCGTCTTTGAGATGGTTTGCAATTGTCCTTCCCCATTTCTCAATGTCGGGAAGCCAGGTTACCACTCCGTAAGATGTGAACACGATGTCAAACTTCTCATTCAGGACTTCGTCAAGGTCAGCAATGTCGCAGAGAATGAATCTTGACTTAAATCCAAGTTCGTCCCGAAGTTCCGTGGCGGCCTTTATAGCTTCCTCCGAGAAGTCAACACCTGTAACTTCCGCTCCAAGCATCTCAAGCGAAAGAGTATCCATCCCGAAGTGGCACTGAAGGTGGAGGATCTTCTTTCCCTTCACATCGCCGAGTTCAGTTCTTTCAAGATCGTTAAGTTTGTTTCTTCCTTTCTTGAACTCCTGCAGTCCGTACAGCTCGCTTCTTTTGTGGATCGAAACGCGCTCGTTCCAGAATTTCCTGTTTGTGTTAAGACAGTCTCTCTGGTCTTCTGTACTCACAGTGTCAAAAGATTTTTCATTTATGTTGAGAATGCATAATTTGCATGCAATGGATAACAGTTACATCTTATGGGTCCTGACATTTGCCTATGCTGCTCATGCGTTTGAGGAGAGGATCCACAACTGGAACATCTGGGCAAAGAAGACTTTCAAAGTTGATGTCAGTTGGGATATGTTCTATTGCGCCAACTTCACCGTTGTAGTGCTCGGGATTTCCTGTGCTGCTGTCGGATGGAGAATTCCTGCCTTTGCTCTTTCCCTGCCCGCTCTGGCAATAATCAACGCACTGTTCTTTCACATTCTGCCGGCAGTTGTTACAAGAACATATTCTCCCGGGATCATAACTTCAGTGTTCCTCTTCCTCCCGCTTGGAACAGTCTGCTACATTTCTGCTTATCGTAATGATGTGCTGGATCTTTCTGCAGCACTTCTGTCGCTTGCATTTGGCCTGATAATCATGGCATTCCCTTTTGCAATGCTGAAGCTCAAAGAACGCCTAAGACTATAGCTGAAGATCAACAAACCTGAAACTCTTGCCGTCAAAAAGTCCCTTGTCGCTCAGCTTAAGCTGAGGGATCACAAGAAGAGCCATGAATGACAACGTCATGAACGGTGCATTGAGCGCAGAGCCGAGTGACTTTGCCTTTCTGTCAAGCTCAGTATATTTCTTCGCCGTAATGTACCCGTCTTCGTTTGTCATTATGCCTGCCACAGGCAAAGGGAGAACAGAAACTTCATCACCGTCAACACAGCATATTCCTCCTTTGCTTTCTGACAGCGCATTCACGGCCCTGCAAAGATCCTCGTCAGAAACTCCGACGGCAATTACATTGTGTGAATCATGAGCAACGCATGATGCAATTGCTCCCCGCTTAAGACCGAAGTTCCTGATGAAGCCCACGGCCGGTTTTCCGTTGCCGTACCTTTCGGTAACTGCGATCTTGAGAATGTCATTTGCCGTATCCGAAACAAGATACCCGCCAAAACAACCCGGCCTCAGATGAAGCCCGCTTGTTATAAGCTGTCCGTCAAGAGCTTCTATAACACGCACCTCCGAATCTCCGAGCGCTTCGATCCGGAAATCTTCCGGACTTTTTCTGTTCAGATTGAACTTATTGACCGCAGGTTCTGAAACACGCGGGATAGTTGACACGCCTTTCTCAGACACTTTCACTCCGTCTATAAAAGTCTGCTTCACCTTGAAGGAATTCAGATCTTCAACAATTGCAAAATCGGCCGGATCGTTTTCCCTGAGCAGTCCAACTCTCAGTCCGTAATGCCGGACCGTATTTGCACTTGCGCATCTCAGCACGTCAAATTTGTCATAGCCAAGAGCAACCGCCCTTGCTGCAATTTTGTCCAGATGGCCTTCCACAAGATCATTCGGATGCTTATCGTCACTGCAAAACATGACCATGTCAGGATGCATTGAGATCAGTGGATGAAGCGCATCGAAATTCTTTGCCGCGGAGCCTTCGCGAATGAGGATCTTCATTCCGTATGAGATCTTCTCAAGCGCTTCATCGAGAGTGAAGCATTCGTGGTCAGTGGAGATGCCTGCACTTGCATACTTCTTTGCATCACTGCCACGAAGTCCCGGTGCATGTCCGTCAACCGGTTTGCCAAGTTCTTTTGCAATTCTGATCTTTTGCATGACTTCAGGATCTTCAAACAGCACTCCGGGGTAATTCATCATCTCACTGAGGTATGAGAGTCCGTCCTTTTTAAACAGTTCACGGATTCCGTCGGCATCAATGACTGCCCCGGCAGTTTCGAATGAAGTTGCAGGCACACAGGAAGATGCACCGAAACAGAATTTGAACGGCGTCTTCTTTCCGTTTTCGATCATGTACCTGATCCCTTCAATCCCAAGCACATTTGCGATCTCATGGGGATCGGAAACTGTGGCAACTGTTCCGTGAGTAACTGCTATGCGGGCAAACTCGGAAGGAATGAGCATTGAACTTTCGACATGAACGTGGGAGTCAACGAATCCCGGGATTATGTATTCATCATACTTACCGGCGGTCTTGGTTATCCTCTTTATGATTCCGTTTGCGATCTCAACCTCTCCGGGAAAAATTTCTCTCTTATGAATGTCAACAATGTTTCCCTTTACGATCATGATCTTCACAGGCTCCTTGCATAATGAATGAAATCAGTTACAGGTGCGGTGCCATACATCTCCTTAAGCAATACCGCGATCTGTCCCCTGTGATAAGTGGAATGATTGAACAGGTGGGTAAGTATGTCAGCGGGAGTTGAAATGAATTCTTCACCCTTTGTGTTTGAATATTTAATTCCTGCAAACAGTATGCTATTGTCAGCTGTTGAGATGTAATTGTGAAGATTCTCATTTGACTTGTCTACCTTGTCTTTCAGCATTAACACTTCAACATTTGCCCAGGGATGAATCTCAGTGTTCTTTCCATTGAGCCTGTCTGTCCAGATTTCGGAAGCGTTGATTATGTGCGACATAAGGGTTACGGCTTTGACGGGAACATCATCATCAAATGAATCCATGATAACTGTGTTTGCCCAAAGATCATATTTAAGGAGATTGACAAAATGCTCTTTCATAGTTCAGCCTTGTTTGATGTTCATTCTTCTCTCTGAATATAATTTCAGTTGCTGAGAGTTCCTGCAAGCCTGTATGCATTCATGAGGTCAACCACTCCGCCTGTTTTTGAAAGATCGTTGAAATACATATCTTTCTTGTTCCTGACCTTGACCATGAGCTTGTCGTATTTTCTTACTGATGATCCAATCACTTCCTTCAACTGCTGTGCATTGAGAGAAGGGTAATAAGATTTCAGCACTGCAGCAATTCCCGACACGACCGGAGCAGCCATGCTTGTTCCGCTAAGGTAATCATACTTTCCACCCGGTACAGTAGAATTGATCTGCGATCCCGGTGCAAAAACATCCACCACTTCCTTTGAATAGTTGCTGAACGGCGCAAGCAGGTCGAACTGAGAATTCTGGTTCTTCGGATCCTTGTCCTGATCCCACTGCTTCATCCACGAACTTGCACCCACTACAAGCATATTCGAGAAATATTCCTTGCCGGTTCCGCTGTTCAGAAACTTTTGAGGGTAGTTGATCTTCTTCGAAGCGTCGGCTCCTTCATTCCCTGCGGAGACAACAAATAATACTCCTTTGCTTTCAGCATACCTTATGGCTTCAACAACAATTTCCGGATTCGGTGAAAAATATTTGCCTGCAGACATATTAATGATTGATGCTCCGTTATCTACGGCATATCGAATGGCATTAGCTATGTCCTTATCCCGTTCATCGCCTTCATTCGGAACGGCCCTGAGAAGCATAAGCTTTGCAAACGGCGCCTGCCCGGTTTTCTTCGAGGCAATAATTCCGGCAACGTGCGTGCCGTGAGATTCGTTTTTCTCGTCAACGTCAGGATTTCCGTAGCCCTTTTCGTACAGGTCATCGGGATTGTCACCAACAAGCAGGTATGTAGAAGTGGTATCAAACAAATGCTCTCTCTTGATCTCGTATTTTTCAAGAAGCTGTTCAACATCCGATTTCTTCGAGCCATATAGAAGATAGACTCCCAGAATAACTGAGGCCGCATCTGCGTACTTTCCCTTTAGCGTCATTGAGATTCCCTGCAGTTTCTCGGGGTCGGTTGTAATGTTCTTTTGCATCAGAGTCTTCTCGGCATCTTCAAGATCTTTAAGCGTCCACCTCAGCCCGTCGTATGTAGACATTACCTCATCGTATTTTTCATCATACGCCTCCTTAACCTCTTTGTAATAAGCATCCGAGGAGGGCGTCTTAAGATCCTTTAGTCTTTTGAATTCGCGGGCTACTTCATAGGAAATATACTTTGCGTTCCCCAGAAAATTCCAGCCGTGAATATCGTCAACATATCCGTTATTGTCATCGTCAATTCCGGGAGAGCCATTTGCTTCAGACTCGTTTATCCAGATATTTCCGGCAAGATCGGGATGGTCAATATCAAATCCGGAATCGATCACGCCGACTATGACGTCTGTCTTTTCGGGAATAAAATCAAGCGTCTGAAGATATCTGTAGAAAGTCTTTGTTCTCACTCCTTCATAACCGTCCTCATCAGGATCCAGCAATGCCCAGTCGGGAAGTCCGTCAGAATATGAAGAATGAGGATCCTGCGCCGGAAGATTGCCGGAAGGAATTGCCTGATGCAGCGCAATAAACTGTGATATGATAAAAGCAAGAAGTGCAAACCGTCCGGCAAATGAAGTTCTCATCTGAATTATCTTAGCTGTTAATATTGAGAGGTGAATTTAGATAAAGCACCAAACAATATTAAGTCTCAAAATAATTTCGCGGCTGATCAGTGTATTGCACATCTGCATGATCATCCGTTGCCGGCAGAAGAACTTGCAGAAATTCGAAGGTGAAAGTTACCTGCTACCCGGGTTTGGTCTTTCTCCTTAATACTACGAATCCGTTC
>CAZTQR010000046.1:0-2273 GCA_964615795.1 uncultured Ignavibacteriaceae bacterium | reverse complement strand
GTAAAGAGAGAACGTCCGTAACCCCAGTGGTGAACCGGGTCCATGATAACCAGAACGGTTGATGATGAGTCGGCACAGTTCTCAATATTGTTTATCATTGCAGTCATCGATCTCCTTTCGCTGTTGTGAAGCATTACATCCGGATAGGCATATGCAAACGTCTGATATGCAAGCACAGCAATGCAAGTGACAGCAGAGATGAATTTTGCAGGGGCGGGAACATCCTCGGATCGGGTGATAAGATTGAGGAAGAATGTGAGGATGAATGAATATCCGAGCATCAGCGGAACGAAGTACCTTGCCCAAATTGTCGATTCGTGATAGAGTATGATCTGCGGGATGATGATGAGCAGTGAGAATATTGCGGCGCGGGACGGGCGAAGCCCGTCCTCTACGCGGCTTCGCCGCGTCCTGCTTCTGTATAAAAAGCACATCACTGCAATCAGCATTACAGCAAAGAATATCTCAAACGATACCGCAGTTGCCGCCATCGCGGCAATTACAGGAATGGAGAAGTAATCTCCGGTAACACCGGCGTAGCCGGTACCGGCGGTGCCGGTGTACATCACTATGATAACAATGCAAAGCGCCGAAAAAGCAAGCGGCAACGCCGCGCTTGCGGCGTTCCTCCGGAAAGATTCAGTGTAGCCGGTGCCCTTTTGCACGGAGTATATCCACAGATAAATATAGACAACGGCCGGTACGGCCAGTATGAAACTTTCCTTGCACAGCGCGGTCAGCATCAGTGACGCGGCGAAGCCGCTTTGGTACAGTATCCTCCTGGTTGCATGCGAACGCACCGCTTTCATTCCCATATACATCGACAATGAAAGCATGAACATCCCGATGCTCTCTGAATCTGCAAGCTGACACCAGATCACCGCCGCCGGATTCATGAATGTAAGCAGGATACACAGCGCCGAAGGCGCAATACCCAAACCTGAAAGCCGGACAGCCCTGTATAGCAGTAATGATGTCGCAATTCCGAGGATTCCCAGATAAACAGACCATGCAGTGATGTTCCTCCCGAATATTGCTACTTCAGCCACCCTGTAAACTGCCCAGAATGGACGGAATCTCAAGCCAAGATCGCGCAACATATAACTCTTTGCAGTATATGCCAGTGAAGTTGATTCGATCTTGCCGTCAAGAATGATGATCTCATGATCATCTATGAAATGATAACCCGAAGTGAACGACTGAGTAACGGTAAGAAATGCGATCCAGAACAGGCATAGTATCACCATAGCGGTTAAGTCCCTGCGTTCAAAGCCTTCTGCTCCGTATGTGGTGCCTTGATGCAATACTGTGGAAAAATGAGCCGGTTGATCCGGCCCGGTTTTTTGCCGGCTTGGGATTCAGCAAAGTAATCTTGGGAGAATCAAATTTAACACTTCAGAACTCGTCCTTCAATGCGGGATTATGTGATGCTCTTGTCTGCTTTGTATATGCCGTGACTCCCGTTTGCGATTATCATTTGAACTATCGTTCATATCAATTCGGAAATCTGATGCAGTCACAGTTGTCATTTCACTTGTCTGCAGGATTTGGAATTACTTCATATCTCAAATTTTTACAAATGTTTATATTGGAAAAAAATATATTACCCGCATTGCCATTTACGAATGATTATCTCAGCATATATGCTGATTACAGGAGCAGGATTGATGAGATGCTTTTGAATTCCATTACACGCAAACTCCCCGCAACACTCTACGAACCGCTTAACTATGCGCTCAACAGCGGCGGAAAACGGATCCGCCCGATGATGGTGATATTCTCTTGTGAAACTGCGGGCGGCTCTTTCGAGTCTTCTGCAAACGCTGCCGTTGCTCTGGAAATGCTCCATAACTTTACCCTTGTCCATGACGATATCATGGACAATGCGGATACAAGGCGCGGTGAACTTACCATTTACAAAAAATGGGACTGCAATGTGGCGATCCTTGCCGGCGATCAGCTTATCGGACTGGCATATGTTTATCTTCTCAAAACGCAGATCCCGAACATAAGCGAAATGACCAGGGCATTCACCGACGGGATAATTGAGGTGTGCGAAGGACAAAGTTATGACAAGGAATTTGAAGCTAGAAAGGATGTTTCGATTTCGGAATATATGCTCATGATCAGCAAAAAGACTGCAAAGATGCTTGAGACTTCAGCTGCAGTGGGAGCTCTTATCGGAGGCGCTGAAAGTGACTTCATATCCGGTGTTAAGGAATTTGCCCTCAACATAGGACTTGCTTTTCAGATTCAGGACGACCTGCTTGACA
>CAZTQR010000045.1:0-26179 GCA_964615795.1 uncultured Ignavibacteriaceae bacterium | reverse complement strand
CGAACACGCCCTTCATGTTTGCCTTGTCAAGCGAAAGCCAGGGCAGTATCATGTTGTCCTTTATTCTTTTCATCGAGTCGTGAATGACCTCAAGCTTCTTGCTCTTTTCCCTTACCTGAATGGAATCGCCTGATCTGAGCAGAAAGGACGGTATGTTGACAACCCTGCCGTTAACCGTAAAATGCCTGTGCGAAATCAGTTGCCTTGCCGCTTTTCTGGAAGGTGCCAGTCCAAGCCTGTAAACTGTATTATCAAGCCGCCTTTCAAGAAGCCTCACAAGGTTATCACCCGTAATGCCTGTCTTCCTTGATGCCTCCTGAAAGTACTTTCTGAACTGGCCCTCCAGTACACCGTAAGTCTTCCTTACTTTCTGCTTTTCCCTGAGCTGTACAGCATAGTCGGTAAGTCTCTGCCTCTTTGAAACGCCGTGCTGTCCGGGAGGATAGTTGCGCGATTCAATCGGGCATTTGTCAGTGTAACATTTTGTGCCTTTGAGGAAGAGTTTGGTCCTCTCTCTTCTGCACAGTTTACAGCTTGCGCCTGTATATCTTGCCATTTATTGTATAGCTTTTGCTGAATTAATGAAATTTGAATTACTGCCTTCTCTTCTTCGGCGGCCTGCAGCCGTTGTGAGGAAGAGGAGTGATATCCTTGATTGATGTGATCTCAAGTCCGGCAGTGTTGAGAGACCTAACGGCAGCATCCCTGCCCGAGCCTACTCCCTTGATGAGCACTTCGACCTTTTTAAGACCCATGTCGAAAGCTGCCTTCGCTGCTGACTCGGCCGTGACCTGCGCCGCAAAAGGAGTGTTCTTCTTCGAACCCTTGAATCCCATCTTTCCCGATGAAGCCCATGAGATCGTATTGCCGTATATATCAGTGAGAGTAACGATCACATTGTTGAATGTTGCCTTGATGTGGGCAACACCGTTGGCATCAACATTGGATTTCTTCTTGGTCTTTTTGACGTTCTTTGCCAAATTATTGCATTTTGATTATTCTGAAATTCTGCCTCAGCAGTTGCAGGACCGCTTACTTCTTTGCCGCGGCTTTCTTCTTTCCGGCAACGGTCTTTCTCTTTCCCTTTCTCGTCCTTGCATTGGTCCTTGTCCTCTGTCCGCGTACAGGTAACCCTTTCCTGTGCCTCTTGCCGCGGAAAGTCCCGATGTCAACAAGTCTTTTGATGTTCATAGCTACCTCAGACTTCAGCGCACCTTCAACTTTCAGGTCAGCGCCGATCTCAGCCCTGATGTGATTCACTTCATCATCCGTGAGCTGTGACACTTTCTTGTCTTCACTTATCCCGGCCTTTGCCAGTATCTTTTCAGCGGTTGACCTTCCGATGCCAAATACGGAAGTGAGCCCGATTACAACTCTCTTATTCTTTGGCAGATCAACTCCGGCTATTCTTGCCATTTATGTTCAGTTAATTTTTTCTGAAAAATTGTTCTTAGCCCTGACGCTGCTTGTGCTTCGGATTTGTGCAAATGACCCTCACTACGCCTTTGCGCTTGATGATCTTGCATTTCGAACACATTTTCTTTACTGAGCTTCGCACTTTCATTGGGTTGCCCTCTGATGTTTATTTTTACTTGTACCTGTATGTTATCCTGCCCTTTGTCAGGTCATAAGGTGAAAGCTCTACTGTTACCTTGTCTCCCTGAAGAATCCTGATGTAATGCATCCTCATCTTACCGGAAATGTGGGCAAGCACTTCATGCCCGTTCTCCAGCTTCACTTTGAAATTCGTATTAGGAAGAATCTCGGTAATGATGCCATCAACCTTTATCGCTTCCTGCTTTGCCATCTTTTGTTTTAGTGTCCTATGTTAAGATTTCAGCTTTGTCTTTTCCGATCAGCACCGTATGCTCAAAATGCGCAGAATCCTGCATGTCCGCCGTTACTATTGTCCACCCGTCCTCTTCCTCATACACAACTTCGGTTCCGTAGTTTACCATCGGTTCAATCGCAAGCAGCATCCCCTCAAACAGCTTCTGGCTTGCTCCCGGGACGTAGTAGTTAGGTACCGAGGGTTCCTCGTGAAGCTTCTTTCCGATCCCGTGGCCTACAAGTGTCTTAACAACATGAAAGCCCGATCCCTCCACATAGTTCTGAACCGCAGAACCAATGTCGTTTACTTCATTTCCTTCCACTGCTTTCCCGATCCCTTTGTAAAGAGATTCCTCCGTAACCTTGAGCAGTCTCTGCTTCTTTGGGGAGATCTTTCCCACAGCAAATGTGTAAGCGCTGTCTCCGTAGTAACCGTCCTTTTCTACCCCGACATCAACTGACACGATGTCGCCGTTCTTCAGTTTTCTCACTCCCGGTATTCCGTGTACAACTTCTTCATTGACCGAGATGCAACTGCTTGCCGGGAAGACCCTCTTTCTGACCCTGTAGCCCTTGAAAGCCGGCCTGCCGCCCTTTGAAAGAATGAAGCTTTCTATCAGCTTGTCAAGTTCGCCGGTAGTAACTCCTTCCTGAACATAGGAACCGATATATTTAAGAACGTCTGAAACTATTCTGCAACTTTCCCTTACCTTTTCAATCTCTTTCTGAGATTTGACGAGAGCCACGCTTTATCTTCTGGATTTGATCTTTCCGCTTTTCATGAATCCGTCGTAATGCCTCATCAGCAGGTGCGATTCTATCTGCTGAAGCGTATCAAGCGCAACACCGACTATTATCAGAAGGCTTGTGCCTCCGAAGAATGAAGCCAGCCCGGTTGTTACCCCAAGCTTCATGAGGAATGTCGGCAGTATTGCAATTATCGCCAGGAAGATTGCACCCGGAAGCGTGATCTTTGTAAGGATGTTGTCAATATAATCTGATGTCGGCTTGCCCGGCCTTACCCCCGGAATGAAGCCGCCCTGCTTCTTCATGTTATCCGAAACGTCCTTCGGATTGAATGCGATGGCCGTGTAGAAATATGTGAAGAACACGATCAGCAACGCATAGACTGTTGAATAGAACCAGCTCGTATAGTCAAAGTACTTTGCCACACCCTGCATGAATTCGCTGTTCGGAAAGAACGAAAGGAACGTGCTGGGAATGAACATTATTGACTGTGCAAAGATAAGCGGCATTACACCGGCCGAATTTACCTTCATCGGAATGTACTGAGTAACTCCGCCAAACACTTTCCGTCCCACAACCCGCTTCGCATACTGAACAGGGATCTTTCTCACTGCCACCGTAACGGCAATTACTCCGGCAATTATGAATACGAATGAAGCAATGTAGATCAGTTCGATAAGCAGATTTCTCGCTCCTGATGCAACCAGCTGGTATTCATCAAAAACCGCATACGGAAATCTGTCTATGATGCCGATGAAAATGATGAGCGAAATTCCGTTTCCAATGCCCCGCTCCGTGATCTGTTCGCCGAGCCACATAAGAAAGATAGTGCCCGCTGTCAGAATAATGACAGTTGATATGGTAAAGAACCAGCTTGGAAACTCCGGACTGATTATGCTCATATCGCCAACCATCCTGCTCTTAAGCTGAACGCTAACTCCCCATGCCTGAAGCGCTGCTACGGGTATGGTAAAAAGCCTTGTGAGCTGATTGATCTTCTTCCTTCCCTCTTCGCCTTCTTTCTGAAGCTTCTGAAAATAAGGGAACACCGCGCCGAGAAGCTGAATGATGATGGACGCGCTGATGTACGGCATGATTCCCAGTGCGAAGATGGCAGCGTTCTGAAACGCGCCTCCTACAAACAAATCGTAAAGTCCGAACAGCGTGTTGTCTGCCTGATTTTTCTGAGCCTCCGAAAGAAGCCCTGCATCAATTCCGGGCAGAGTGATGTGAGCGCCGATCCGAACCACAACAAGGAGAGCCAGGGTAAACAGTATTCTGTTCCTGAGCTCCTCGATCTTGAATATATTTCTGAAACTCTCTACAAATCCGCTCATACTTTGATTGCCTTGCCTCCGCCCTTTTCAATTTTTTCGACGGCTGCTTTGCTGAAGGAGTCTGCCTTTATCTCGACCTTTGACTTGATCTCACCGTTACCGAGGATCTTGAGCGGCTTCCGGGCTCCGCGGATCAGCTTTGCCTTAAGAAGCGTTTCCTTGTCTATCATTCCTGCGGCAAGTTTGCCGGAGTCAATGAGAGTCTGAAGTTCATCAAGATTGATCGTATTGTATTCGGTCCTCATGTGATTCTTGAAACCGAACTTCGGCACCCTTCTCTGAAGCGGCATCTGGCCGCCTTCAAACCATGCTCTGAATTTTGCTCCGGATCTCGAGTGCTGACCCTTATGGCCCCTCGTAGCCGTTCCTCCGTGCCCTGAGCCCTGTCCGCGGCCGACTCTCTTCTTCTTTTTCCTCGACCCTTCCGCGTATTTCAGATTGCTTAGTATATCCATCCAGATTTATTCTTTAATGTCTTCCGGCCGGAGCCGTGAAATTGCTGATGCTGTCAGCATCAGAAAAGCTGTTTACTTTTCTTTGAAATTCTCTTCAACCTTTACAAGGTGCTTCACCACGTTGATCATGCCGCGGATCTGCGGCGTATCTTCCTTCACAGTGGAGTAGTTCGGCCTGCCAAGTCCCAAAGCCTCAATTGTCTGCTTTTGCTTCTTCAGCCTGCCTATTACGCTTCTTGTCTGAGTTATCTTAATATTCATTGAACCGGGATTTTATTTTTCAAACAATTCCTGCAAAGAAAGGCCTCTTCTCTCAGCCACTGTCCTAGGATCCTTAAGCGACATCAATGCCCTCATGGTTGCCTTCACAACATTGTGCGGATTTGAGGAGCCAAGCAGTTTTGTGAGCACATCCTGTACGCCGGCCGATTCAAGAACAGCTCTTACTCCGCCGCCTGCAATTATGCCCGTTCCCGGAGATGCCGGCTTGAGCATGACCTTTGCCGCGCCGTACTTGCCGATGATCTCATGCGGAATCGTACCTTTCACGATCGGCACTTCAACAACGTTCTTCTTTGCGTCTTCCACGCTCTTTCGTATGGAGTCCGTCACTTCATTCGCCTTTCCAAGCCCGATGCCCACATGGCCGTTCCCGTCGCCCACAACCGTAACGGCAGAGAAACTGAATCTTCTTCCGCCCTTTACAACCTTCGCAACCCTGCCGATTGATACCGGCTTTTCCTTAAGCTCGAGTTCTCCGGCCTTAAAAATTTTTTTCTTTGCCATTAAGTTTTTTTATTGTATCCGTTTTCTTGTTCTCAGGGGAGGACTCGAACCTCCACATACGGCTCCAAAGGCCGCTGTCCTGCCATTAGACGACCCGAGAGTCATGCATTCAGCTAAGAATGCAATCTTCAAAACTCAGAATTTCAAGCCGCCTTCCCTGGCTCCGTCAGCAACGGCCTTCACCCTTCCGTGATAAAGGAAGCCGTTCCTGTCGAACACTACCGTGGAAATGTTCTGCGATGCGGCTTTCTCGGCCGCAGCCTTTCCCACAAGCTTGCTTATCTCGATCTTGCCTTTTGCATCAGCCGATTTTCCGGCAATATCCTTTGACTTTGAAGACACCGAAAGCAATGTTTTGCCGTTAAGGTCATCCACAAGCTGTGCGTAGATATGATTGGCGCTTCTGTAAACCACCATTCTTGGCTTGTCCGGTGTTCCCGATATCTTCTTGCGGATCTGATGTCTGATCCTCTCTCTTCTCTTTTGGCTTCTTGTGTTCTGATTCATCTCAAAATTTAGAGCGTTATTTTGCCGCCGTCTTTCCGGCTTTTCTTCTTATAAACTCGTTCTCGTACTTGATTCCCTTGCCCTTGTACGGCTCGGGCTTCCTGAATGACCTTATCTTTGATGCAACAAGGCCGACAAGCTGCCTGTCAATTCCCGAGATCACGATCTGATTCGGACTGGGAACATCTATGGTGATGTCATTCGGCGCAACAAAAACCGTCGGATGCGAATAGCCAAGCATCATCACAAGCGCATTGCCTTTCATTTCCGCCCTGTAACCGATACCTACAAGCTCAAGCTTCTTGGAGAATCCTTCAGTCACGCCGGTAACCATATTCTGCACGAGCGATCTGTAAAGGCCGTGAAGAGCTTTGTTCTTTCTCGAGTCATCCGACCTTTTCACATTGATCTCGTTTCCGTTCATTTCCACATCAACTCCGTCAACAAGCTCCACTTTGAGAGATCCCTTGGGGCCGGTAACTTCGATCAGCCTTTCTGTTCTGTTGATCTTGACTTTGTCGGATACTGCAACAGGTTTTTTTCCTACTCTGCTCATTTCTCTTAGTTGATCCTTCTGCGTTTTTTACCAGATTTCACAGACGACTTCGCCGCCTATGTTGTTTTTTCTTGCCTGCTTGTCTGTCATCAGGCCCTTGGGTGTGGAGATGATCGCTATTCCCATTCCGTTTCTTACTCTCGGAAGATCTTCAGCGCCCACATACCTTCTGATGCCCGGCTTGCTTATCTTTCTCAGCCCGAGAATGACGCTGTCACCTCCGTGATACTTGAGCTTTATGTTAAGCATCTTGAACTTCTTTTCGTTTTCCACTACGCTGTAATCCTCAATGAAAGCTGAATCCTTAAGTATGGATGTAATTGCCTCCTTGAACTTTGACGAAGGCATATCAATGCTCTTCTTGCCCGCCTTCACAGCGTTTCTAATTCTGGTCAAAAAATCCGATATTGGATCTGACATTGACATTTTGCTGTCTCCTGTATCAGTAAATTTATAAAATTACCAGCTCGATTTGATAACACCGGGGATCTTTCCCTGAAGGGCCAGCTCCCTGAACATGAGTCTCGACAATCCGAACTTCCTGTAATATCCTCTTACCCTGCCCGTCATACTGCATCTGTTGTTAAGCCTGGTTGCACTGCTGTCGCGGGGAAGCTTCTGCAGTGCCGCATAGTCGCCTTTTGCCTTGAGCTCTTTTCTCTTCTCGGCGTATTTCTGAACCGTTCTCTCTCTTCTTTTCTGCTTGGCGATGAGTGCTTTTCTTGCCATTTATGCTTTGTTAATTTTTGGACTGTCTTGTTGCAAAGGGCAATCCGAATCCTTTGAGAAGCTCAAGTGATTCTTCATCCGTCTTTGCCGAAGTTACAAATGTGATATCCATTCCGGATATCCTGTTTACATTGTCAACGTTGATCTCGGGGAATATTATCTGTTCCTTTACGCCAAGGGTGTAATTGCCCCTGCCGTCGAAACTCTTGTCTGACAATCCCCTGAAATCCCTGATCCTCGGAATTGAAACATTCACAAACCTGTCAAGAAACTCATACATTCTGGCATTCCTCAGAGTTACCCTCACGCCTATGTTCATGCCTTCACGCAGCTTGAAATTCGATACCGACTTCTTTGCCTTCACGACCGCCGGCTTCTGCCCGGTGATCGCCTCAAGCTCTTTCACCGTCACATCAATGAGCTTCTGGTCCTGCGTTGCAGCACCTACTCCCACATTGATGCTTATCTTCTGAAGCTTCGGGGCCTGCATCACATTCTTGTATTCAAACTTCTTCACAAGTTCCGGCACAACTTTCTCCCTGTAAAGCGAAAGGAGCCTTACCGGTACCTTCTCCTCTACAAAGTGCTCCGACTTCTTCTCCTGCTTGTCGCCTCCCTTTTTCGAAGACGCATCAATTTCCTTTTTTCTTTCCTGTTTGGTCTTTGCCATTTCGTTATTAGCTGATAATGATTTCGCCTGATTTCCTGCTAAGCCTCATGCGTGTCTCTTTTCCGGTCTTCTCATCCTTTATCACCTTTGCTCCGACTCTGGTGGGCTGGTTTGTCTTCGGGCACATCAGCATAACGTTTGTAATGTTGATGGGAGCTTCACGCCTGACTATTCCGCCCTGCGGATTCTTCTGCGAAGGTTTTGTATGCCTGTGAATGATGTTCACACCTTCCACAATGAGCTTTCCCTTTTTCCTGTCAATGAAAAGCACTTTGCCAACTGTACCCCGGGAGTTGCCCGATACCACCTTTACAGTGTCGTTCTTCCTCAGCCTTGTTTCGATCAGTTTATTCTCTTTCATGGTCTTTAGATTCTATATGACTTCCGGTGCGAGGGAAATGATCTTCATGAACTGCTTGTCTCTCAGCTCTCTTGCTACCGGCCCGAAAATTCTTGTGCCTTTCGGCTCATTCTGATTGTTGATCAGCACTGCGGCATTCTCGTCAAACTTAATGTAACTGCCGTCCTTCCTCCTTGTCTCCTTTGCAGTCCTGACTATCACCGCCCTTGAAACCTCTCCCTTCTTTACCGTGCCTCCCGGAATTGCGCTCTTCACCGATACAACGATAATATCACCGACCCCGGCATATCTCCTGTCAGAACCGCCCAGGACCCTGATGCATCTTACTGATTTCGCCCCGGAATTGTCGGCTACAACGAGATTTGATTCTTCCTGTATCATCTTTGACTGTGGTTAGAATGTTATTTTACTTTTTCAACTATTTCAACGAGTCTCCACCTCTTTGTCTTGCTCAGCGGCCTTGTCTCCATGATCTTCACCTTGTCGCCGATATCACACAGATTCTTGGGATCGTGAGCGGCAAACTTCGTCGTCTTTTTAAAGTACTTCTTATAGATCGGATGCATGATCTTCTTCTCCTCGCTCACTATGATCGTCTTGTCCATTTTGTTGCTGAGGACCTTGCCGACCCTTGTCTTTCTCATTCCGGTATGAGATGTCTTTTTCTTTGTTTCTGCTCCGGAGTTGTTTGTCGTTTCTTCGCTCATTTAAAGCCGCCTTATTTTTTTGAAGATTTCTTCTTGGAAATTCCCAACTCCATTTCCCTGAGAATTGTCTTGTACCTGGCGATGTCCTTTTTTGTGTTTGAGATCGCCTTGTAGTTTTCCAACTGGCCCGTGCCGTGCTGGAACAGGTAGTTTGTCAGTGCTTCGTAACTGTCAGCCAGCGACTGCTTAATGTCATCGGCTTTCATGTCCCTTATTTGATGCGATTTGATTGGCATTAGTCTATCCTTGAGACGAATTTTGTTTTTATTGGAAGTTTGTGCGACGCAAGCCTCAGGGCTTCCTCGGCGATCTGCTTGTTCACGCCGTCAATTTCAAACATCACTCTTCCCGGCCTTACAACTGCGACCCAGAATTCAGGCGCCCCTTTTCCCTTACCCATTCTTGTTTCAGCCGGTTTCTTTGATACAGGCTTATCGGGGAAGATCCTTATGAACACTCTTCCGTCCCTCTTCATATATCTGGTCATTGCAATTCTTGCGGCTTCGATCTGGCGGTCGGTAATCCACGCCGGCTCCATTGCCTTAAGACCGAAAGTGCCGAAAGCGACCAAATGTCCCCTTCCTGCATTTCCTCTGAGATGTCCCCTCTGAGCTTTTCGGTACTTGACCCTTTTGGGCATTAACATAGCCTAAATCTCCGATGTTTTTAATTTCTTGAAAGTTTTTCGCCGCGGCATATCCACACCTTTACGCCGATCGCGCCGTAAATTGTATGGGACGTGACTGAAGCATAGTCAATATCCGCTCTGATGGTCTGCAGAGGAATCCTTCCCTCTTTATACTGTTCTGTTCTTGCAATTTCCGCACCGCCAAGCCTGCCTGCGCACATTACCTTTATGCCTTCTGCACCCATTCTCATGGTTGATGTGATCGCGGATTTCATAGCCCTTCTGAATGAGACCCTGTTTGCAAGCTGAGAAGCAATATTCTCGGCAACAAGGTGCGCATTGAGTTCGGGCTTCTTGATCTCCATCACATTGATCTTCACTTCCTTATTTGTGATCTTCTTGATCTCGCTCTCAAGCTGGGTTATTTCCTTTCCGCTCTTTCCTATTACAAATCCCGGCCTTGATGTATTGATCGTCAGCGTTATCTTCTTCAGCGTTCTCTCGATGTTGATGTTTGCAATCCCCGCCTTCTCAAGTCTCTTCTTGAGATATGACCTTATCACTGAATCCTCTACAAGCTTCTGTGAAAAGCTCTTATCGTCATACCAGTTTGAATCCCAGGTATTTATTACTCCTAATCTGAATCCGATGGGGTTAGTCTTCTGTCCCAAAAAAGCTCCTTAGTTGTTATTTAGGTTTGTTGGAATTGTCTTCAAACTGACTCACTATGACCGTCAGATGCGATGATCTTTTCCTGATCCTGAAAGCTCTTCCCTGAGGAGCAGGAAGAACCCTCTTCATAGATGGCCCTTCATTAACATATATCTCCTTTACGTATGCCTCATTCTGCCCGATCCTTCCGGCCTCAGCCTTGTTGATCAGATTGCTGTATGCAGAGAGGAGCGTGAGCTCAACAACCTTTGCCGCGCTCTTGTTTGCATATTTCAGAATTCCGATCGCTTCGTCAACCCTCTTGTTCCTTACAAGGTCAACAACGAGCCTCATTTTTCTCGGTGAGGAACCTATGTACCTCTTTAATGCTCTGGCTTCCATGAATTATTTGCCCCCTGCCTTTTCTTCTTTTCTCTGCCCGGAGTGTGCCCTGAATGTTCTTGTATGGGAAAACTCGCCAAGCTTGTGTCCGACCATGTTTTCGGATACAAACACCGGTATGAACTTGTTACCGTTGTGCACGGCAAATGTGTGTCCGACAAAATCGGGAGTGATCGTGCATGCCCTTGCCCAGGTCTTTATCACTTTTTTCTGCTTCTGCGAGTTCAGTTTTTCAACCTTCTCCATAAGCTTGAAGTCAATAAACGGGCCCTTCTTGAGTGATCTTGACATTATTTCCTCTTTTTGACGATGAACTTATTGGTAATATTCTTCTTCTTTCTTGTCTTGTAACCCTTCGCAGGCAATCCCCACGGGCTGACGGGATGTCCGCCTCCCGAGGTCTTTCCTTCTCCGCCGCCCATCGGATGGTCAACCGGGTTCATTGCAACTCCTCTTACATGCGGCCTCTTTCCGAGCCATCTGTTCCTTCCTGCTTTTCCGATGCTGATATTCTCATGATCCGGATTGCTTACTATCCCTATCGTGGCCCTGCATTTGTTAAGGATCATTCTGACTTCTCCTGATGGCAGTTTCACCTGCGAATATCTTGAATCCTTTGCCACCAGCTGAGCAGAAGTCCCTGCGCTTCTGGCTATCTGAGCGCCCTTTCCCGGCTTCAGTTCCACATTGTGAATGAATGTGCCCACCGGTATTGCCGAAAGCTCCAGGGTATTTCCCGCCTTCAGATCCGCCTCATTTGACGATTCGATCTTTTCGCCAACTTTAATGCCGTCCGGGGCTATAATATAGTTCTTTGTTCCGTCTTCATACTGAATGAGTGCAATCCTTGCCGTCCTGTTCGGGTCATATTCAACAGCCAAAACGGTCGCCTCGCCCTGCGAAACTCTCTTGAAATCAACGATCCTGTACCTTCTCTTATGACCGCCTCCTCTGAACCTTGTGGTTATCCTTCCGAGATTGTTCCTGCCGCCTGATTTCTTAAGCGGTGCAAGAAGCGATTTCTCGGGAGTCGACTTGGTGATTTCCTCAAACGAAGATATGCTGTAATATCTCGTAGAAGGCGTAACCGGTTTCAATTTCCTTAAAGCCATTGATGTCGAGTGTTATAATTGCAAATATTCAAGACAAAATTGTAGGGTGTACAATTTTTGGGAAAACTTCAAATTACGGAAAACGCTCTGGAAAGTCAATACAGGAAATCGGACACTTGGAGTGAAATTTCCTTTGAAACGGAAGATTATTCTCTTAAAAGTTCCGAGATAATTGATGTGACCGGCATGCCGTCAGCTTCGGCATTGAAATTGGCTATGAGCCTGTGCCTCAGGACCGGCAGTGCCGCCTTGTCTATATCGCTTTTGCCGGGTGAGAACCTGCCTTCAAGAAGGCAATTCGTCTTGGCCGCCAGAATCAGATTCTGCGAAGCCCTGGGTCCTGCGCCCCAGTTAATGTACTTTTTCACAAGAGGAATTGCATCCTCTGAGCCCGGTCTGGTCTTTGAAACCAGCCTGACAGCATAAGAGATCACTTCGTCAGAAACCGGTACCCGCCTTACAAGATCCTGAAATGCGAGAATCTCGTTCTTTGAAAACACTTTCCTGAGATCTGGCTCGTAACTGCTTGTTGTTTTCCTTATGATTTCCAGCTCTTCCGTGAATGAAGGATAATCAAGCCAGAGGTTGAACATGAACCTGTCGAGCTGTGCCTCGGGCAGAGGGTATGTTCCCTCCTGCTCGATCGGATTCTGTGTTGCAAGCACGAAGAACGGCTCATCCAGCGAATATGTCTTTCCGGCGGCTGTTACCTTGTGCTCCTGCATTGCTTCAAGAAGCGCTGACTGAGTCTTAGGGGGTGTCCTGTTGATCTCATCCGCCAGTATGATATTAGCAAATACGGGCCCCTTTACAAACTTGAACTTGTCGCTCTTATCATAACTCTGCTCTAGGATCTCAATTCCGGTGATATCGGAAGGCATCAGGTCAGGCGTGAACTGTATGCGGTTGAAACTCAGGTCAAGGACCTCCGCAAGAGTTTTAACAATTAGTGTCTTGGCCAGGCCGGGTACTCCTATCAGAAGGCAATGCCCTCTTGCAAGTATCGATATTATGAGTTGCCGGATGATCTCATCCTGTCCGACGATTGCCTTTGAGATCTCCGATACGAGAAGATTGTACTTTGAATGCAGTGCGTTTACGAGCTCTTTGTCTGACAGCTCTGTTTCGGTCATCTTCAATTCTGATTATCTGCAATGATTTCAGGTTCACCGAACCCGGCAAGAAGCCCGGAAACTGCTTCGACATCGCCCGCGATACTCATCACAAGCCTGTCGGGGTGAAGATATCTGGCAGCGGTTTCGTGAATTTCCTCCCTTGTCAGCTGATTCACTTTCCTTATATATGTGCTGTAGTAATCTTCCGGAAGCCCGAAGAGCTTGAGATTGATAGCTTTGGTTGCCACTGAGTTCGGAGTCTCGAGCTGAAGCGGGAAATTACCCGAAATGAAATTCTTCACATTCTGAAGCTCTTCCGGATCTGGCGCGATATCTCTGAGTATGTTCATCTCCTTCAGTATCTCCCTGATCGTATCGCCGGTAATATCGGTCTTGACTTCCGTTATGACCGATAGGTCTCCGCCAAACCTGTGCGAACTCAGCGCTGATCTTGCAGAGTAAGTGAAGCCGTGCACTTCTCTCAGATTCCTGTTGATCCTTGAAGTGAAATAACCGCCGAGAATTGTATTCATCACAGAGACATTCACAAAATCAGGATCGTTTCTGCAAATGCTTGTATGCCCCACTCTTAGGGACGACTGAACAGCGCCTTCTTTTCTTGTTAGCAAGATCTTTGCATCGTTAAGCGATGGCAGGGGGAAGTTCTGCATTTTAAAGCCTTCACCCTTGAGGTCAGCAAAGCTTTTTTCCAGTTTTTCAACGGCAGTTTCAGGTGAAATATCACCGACAAATGCGACTATCAGGTTGTCAGGTGTGAAGTGCTTCCTGTAGAATCCGATAAGATCTTCTGCGGTCAATCCCGAAACTGATCTTTCGTTTCCGTCAACCGAATTGCCGAGCGGATTGACTCCGAAAACGCCCGTTTTGTAGGACCTTGAAGCCAGATAATCACCGTCGTCCTTCAATGCAAGAAAGCTGTTAAGCCTTTGCTCTTTGACCCTTGAGAGTTCTTCATCAAGAAACGCAGGATTTCTGATCACATCTGTTGCGATCTCAAAAATGCTGTCAAAGTGCTTCGTAAGCGAATAACAGCTCACATAGCTGGCATCAAAATCAGCTCCGGTCGAAAGAGTGGCTCCCAGGAAATCAGTTTCCTCAGCGATCTTTGTAGCAGACCTCAGCGCCGTACCCTTTGAAAGCATCTCCGATGTAACAGAAGCCAGTCCGCTCTTATCTGCGCCGTGCAGAGAATCGAAATATGCTCCGCTCTTGAAGACAAACCTTGCCGTTACAAGTGGCAGCCTTCTGTCTTCAATCACCAGTACAGTTATCCCGTTGGATGTCACTGTTTCGTAGAAGCTCGGGAAATTCACGTCTTTGGGCAGCCCGGGAACAGGTGGTACTGACCTGTCAAGCTTGTCCGTAATGATATTTATGTTTTTCATTTCTTTGGCAAATAGTTAAGTGCAACTCTGCGGTTCTCATTCAAAAACTTTCCTGCAGTCTCAACAAGATCCTGTTTCGAAATGTCGAGATAGTTCATGATCTCGGCATTGACCCTACCGCAGTCATTGTAATAGGTCTTCAGAAATGAGAACTTATCTGCAAGTCCGATGATGGACTGTCTGCCTGCGCTGAAATAAGTTTCTATGCGGTTCTTCACTTTCTGAAAATCCGAATCATTAATTCTGCCCGCCTTGATCTCTTCAAGCGCTTCGTCAACTCTTTTTCCGATCTCTTTGAGACTCTTCCCCTTCAATGCGAAAGCCGATACCGCAAAAACTCCTGCATTTTCAAATCCGTAAACAGCCGTGTCAATTTCATGCACAAGCTCTCTTTCATATTCGAGTTCCTTCACAAGCCTCGAACTTTCACCGTCACTGAGAATTCCGCTGATAATGCTGAGTGCATAATAATCCCTGGAACCGATCTCCGGAATTCTGTAGAACAGGAACCTTGCCTCGAGATGAATATTATCGTAAATAACTCCCGATCTTTCACTTGTAATTTCCTCAGCAGTAAATGGCGTCTTTGCCGGCTTCATTCCGGATGTAATGCTGCCATAATACTTTTCGATCAGGCTGAGAGTTTCATCGTACTCGATATCTCCTACAACCGACAAGACCATGTTCGAAGGCACATAGAATTTCCTGTGAAACTCCATAATATCTTCAAGACTTGCCTTTCCAAGCTGTTCCATATCACCGATTATCGGCCAGGCATAGCCGCTGCCGGCAAACAGTCTCTTCGAACTTTCCTCCTCCACGGAGCCGTAGGGTGAATTGTCAACATAAAGGAGCTTCTCTTCGGCGACAACATCTTTCTGAACCTCGAGCGCTTCTTCAGTTATGCCAAAGCCGGCGATCCTGTCCGAGTCAAGCCAGAAGGCCACTTCAAGATGAGTTGACGGAAGGCAGATGAAATAGCTTGTACTGTCCCAGGTTGTATATGCATTGCTGTCTCCGCCGTTGTTATTAAGAATCTCATCAAACTTTCCCTTGGGAATATTAGGCGAACCTTCAAACATCAGATGCTCAAACAAGTGCGCCATTCCTGTCATGTTCGGGTCATCATCTTTTGAACCGGCGTGAAAGGTTGCATTAACGGCAACATTGGGAATTCTCGTATTCCTGCTGAGCACTATGCGCAATCCGTTTTCCAGCGTATGCTCAACATACTCAATTGAAGGTATCGAGGTCAGTATTTTTTCAGCCGGCCTGAGCTTCATCTGCTTCAGTTTGATCCGTTCTTTGGTGTGTAATTTACAATCAGGTTATTGCCGCTCAGATACTTATGCGCCGTTTTGGTCACTTCCGCCATTTCAACTGCAAGGTAGCGCTCCGTCTCTTCGTTGATCCTCAATGCATCATTGAAATACAGCATGTTGAAAATCGTTTCAACCGCAATGTTCTGCACCTTGAGGTGCTTTGCAGTGGCTCCAAACTCGAGGCCGTTCCTTACTCTTTCAAACTCTTCCACAGTGCATCCTTCATCCATGAAGCGATCCACTTCATGCATGATCTCCTGCCTTACTTTATCCACATCAAAACCGGGATTGACGTAAGCCCTTATAACAAGCGCACCAGCATCACGCAAAGTGAAGTTCGACAGTCTGATCGCCTTCAGCATCTGCTTCTCGTAAACGAACTTCCTGTGAAGCCTGCTGCTTTCCGAATTTCCCAGTATCTCGGAAAAATACTCCAGCGCATAAGCTTCCCTTGTGCCCGCCTTCGGGATCTGATAGCAGACATTTATGGCCGGAAGCTGAATATTGTCTTTCCTGTTTATTACCTTATTCTCAGAGAGAATGCTTATGATGTTTTCCTTCCTTGGAATATCGCACTTGGTCCGCAGTCCGCTGAAATACTTTCTTATCATGGCTTCCGCATCCGCGCAGTCAATGTCGCCTGACACTACAAGGATGGCATTGCAGGGAGAATAGTATTTATTGTGAAATTCAAGCGCACCCTCGACCGTAAACGACCGGATATCTTCTTCCGCGCCGATGACCGAATGCTCATAACCCGAACCTGTGAAAAGGTTGCCGAATATGTCATTGAACAAATTCCCGTAGGGAGCATTGTCAAACACCTGCTTTTTTTCCTCAAGCACTACGCTCTTCTGATTCTCAAGATTTTCATGTGTAATGTCGAGCGAATTCATCCTGTCTGACTCAAGCCAGAGGGCAGTCTCAAGATTATTCGACGGAAGAGTGTCAAAGTAAACCGTTGCATCCTGCATTGTAAATGCGTTACATGATCCGCCGCATTTCATTACATATCCGAAATGCTCGTTCTTCGCAACATTTTCCGAGCCCTGAAACATCATGTGCTCAAAAAGATGTGCAATTCCGAAATTCCCCCTGTTCTCATCCTTTGAACCGACATCATAGCCAACGGTTACGCTGACAACAGGATTATTGTTATCCCTGTGCATTATGCACCTCAGCCCGTTGTCAAGAGTGAAATCCTCAAACCCGATCTTTATGTCAGTTGCGGTTTTTGTCATCAGTTTTTGAAGGGAAGTCTTAAAGTTATTCATTTGATTTCTTTTAAAGGTCAGCAGGCTAATAACCACTATCAATCAAGCGTATAAGTTAGCCAATTCAGTTTACAAAGTCAGCGGGAAAAACGTTCCTGCTTGCCTGATTTCCACTTAATTATACGGACGATACATTCTGTCCATTGAAGTCACTGCCACTGTCATCAAACTTCAGAACCGATTTCAGCAGAGTGCCTCAGAGCCGGAACCAAAAAGGCGGATAGCCAATTCCTGAGATTGAATTCCTTTAACAAACATTCAACACTAATAATGAAAAAGAAAACCACAAATCTGATCGGGATAGATTCGGGCAAGGCGGAAGAGCTTGCCGGAAAACTGAACGAACTGCTGGCTAACTACTCGCTGTTCTATCAAAACACAAGGGGTTATCACTGGAACATCAAGGGAGAAAAGTTCTTCGAACTGCATGTGAAGTTCGAAGAGCTTTACAATAACCTGCTTCTGAAAATTGACGAGATCGCAGAGAGGATACTGACTCTGGGACATTCGCCGGAGCATAAGTATTCCGAGTATATCAAAACCTCCGGAATCAGAGAAAGCAGTCAGACATCAAACGGCAGTAATGCAGTTGAGGACATTCTGAATTCATTTTCAAAACTGATCGTGCTTCAGAGGGAGATCCTCAAACTGTCAGAAGATGCCAACGACGAGGGTACAAACGCCCTCATGAGCGATTACATCATGGAGCAGGAAAAGCTTGTATGGATGTATTCCGCATACGCTGCATGATCTAAACTCTGCATTGGATCAAGTAATGCATGGCTCTTCCGGGGCCGTGCATTTTTTTTAAAATTATGACTTAAGTCATATGCAGTCAGCACGCATAATGTCTATATTTGTATAATGAAACTGACCATTGCTTTTATCATATCGATCGCCGCATTCTGCACGTCACAGAATGCATTTGCACAGTATTCAGTATCGGGAACCGTTTCTGACGTATTTACGGGAGAACCGGTTGAAGGCGTGCTGGTTCGGTCCTCATTGTCAGGCGCAGAAACCGCCACCTCCGCATCGGGATTTTTCAGTCTTTCAATTCCGGCCGGTACTGCTGATACCATTACATTTTCAAGGATCGGTTACAAGCAGGAGGCCATTTTTGTACCGGAAAATTCGAAGGGCAAAAGGAATCTGCAAATACGCATGTCTCAGTATGAGATACTGTCCGGCGATATAGAAGTTAACGAAGGGCGGATCATGACCGAACTGAGGTATGCCACATTGCCTGTTTCAGTTGTGACAGAAAGCGAGATCAAGGGACTGCCGTTTATAGCGGTGCCCAATGCAATTCAGAATGAAACAGGGATCAGCCTTCTGCGGGACGGAGTCTGGGCAAATGAAGTTTCGATCCGCGGACTGAGCAGGGACAATGTAGTGACTCTTGTGAACGGGAACAGAATTGAGACTGCGAACAATCATGCCGGCAGGCTTGCACTGATAGACCTGAATACTGTTGAGAGAATTGAACTTGTCAAAGGCGGAACCTCATCAATATACGGGTCAGGAGCAATGGGAGGAATTGTCAACATCGTTACGAAGGAAGGTTCATTTAGCCGCAATACAAGATTATCGGGATCAATGGGAGGAATGTATGCACAAGTCAATCAGCTTGCATCTGCGAATTTGTCCGTTCAGTTCACTTCCCCATTCCTGTATTTCAATTCCTACCTGCTGACACGCAACTCCACAGACATGAACACTCCTTCGGGGATAATACCCAACTCGTCTTTCAGGGACGGAGGAGTTCATCTTGATGCCGGAGTTAAGTTGTCTGTGAAGAGCCGTGTAAAAGGGACATTTGAGTACTTCAATTCTCCCTATGCCGGCATACCCGGCGGCGACCCGGTGTTTCCGGAGATGTCCCGTACTACCTATCTCAATGCAAAAAGAATAATGTCTGATCTTACTTTTGAGTCAGCAGGAATCTCGAAGAGCTTCACCAAATTCTCTGCAAGACTTTTTTTCCAGTCAATAGACAGAGATGTGGAAGTACTGCCTAACACTGTCACAACACTTCCTCCAAGCGGAAGTACGCCGGCAAGAAAGATCTATAATCTCTCCATCTACCCCTCAGGATATCATGATGCCGGAGGAGCACTTATACAGTCGGAGTTTCTGCTTTCTCCTGCAAGCCGGCTTGTGGCAGGAGTTGACACATGGATGAGGAAACTCAAAACCGAGCGTGAGAGAACTCAAAGGACAGAGTTTCTTGATTCGGGAGGAAACGTAACATCAGCATCAACAGTCACAACTGCTGACGTGCCCGTGCCCGAATCGCAATATCTCAGCTCAGGAATTTTTGTGCAGAACCAGACATCGCTGATGAATGAGAGGTTCTACCTTGATCTCAGCGGAAGAATTGACGGCATATTCATTTCCAATGAGCAGAGCATATCGCCTCTTTACACTATTACAAACGGTGTCAAGAACACATCGCCTCCGGGACAAAAGGTGATATGGCCGGAGCAGAGCGAAAACGATGTTTCATGGAGTGCGGGTGCAGGGGCAAATTACAAGATCTCGCAACCTCTGAATGCGTACGCCAACTTCTCTGCATCATACAGGTCACCGGGACTTGAAGAAAGATATCAGTACATTGACCTCGGGAGCATCGTAAGGCTTGGAAATCCTGACCTGAAGCCGGAGAGAGGATACTTCATTTCTTCCGGCATCAAGTACTGGGGTGATGATCTGAATTTGAGCATCGAAGGTTTCACTAATTTTCTCAAAGACCTCGTAGTTGAAATGCCGGGCACATACGAAGGAAGACAGGCGCTCATAAAGCAAAATGTAGGCAGTTCCACGATCGCCGGCTTTGATGCGAATGCGGAATACAACTTTGCGGGTCCGCTCACATTCAAAGGAGGCGTATCATTTGTTACCGGAGAGGACAATGAAAATCAAAGGCCCTTGCCGCAGATTGCTCCGCTTAATTTGAGACTCGGCATCAGCTGTTTGCTTCCTGCCGGACTGAGAATGTTCTTCGGCTCGACTATTTACGACAGGCAGGACAGGGTTGCCGACGGAGAATCCGCTACTCCTGGCTATGCCGTGTTTGATCTTTACGGAAGCTACTCACTGCCGATGGGAAATTCCGCAGGCGTAATGATCTCGGCCGGAATTGAGAATATGCTTGACAAAAATTACAGAAGCCATCTTACAACTGCACGGGGAACGGTTACATCTGAGCCCGGAAGGAACGCATTTCTGAACTTAACTCTGAACTACAGGTGACCATGAACTGGTTCTGGATTGCGCTTGCATCGGCCGTATTCTCTGCGGGTGCGGCCGTTACGCAAAAGAGGGTGCTCAGGGATACTGACCCGCTGAGTTTCTCTCTGGTGGTTTCAGGAATTACCGCAGTGCTGTCTCTTGCGTTCCTTCCTCAGCTGAATCCTGAAAGCATAAAGACATCATCAATGCTTATCCTGTTCGGGAAGTCTGTGATGAACGCACTGGCATTTCTCTGCATCATGACAGCTCTGAAGCATCTTGACATTAGCCGTGCCCTTCCGGTAATGGCTGTCTCGCCGATGATCATCGCACTGCTTGCTTTTCTGATACTGGGCGAATCACTTACACTTGCGGAGACAGCGGGGATCTTCCTCATCTCGGCGGGCACTTACGCGCTTGAGCTGAAGAAGGGAGAAGATGCATCATATCCCTTCAGAGTGCTTGCGGGTTCAAAGTATCACAAATACCTTTTTGCCGCACTTGCGCTGATCTCATTATCATCCGTAATTGACAAAGCCTTGCTCACCAATTTCAAGATGCCTCCGGTCACTTTTCTGATATTCCAGAATTTCTTCTTCTTCATCATATTTACGGTAATATTTTTATTCAGGCGAGAGAAAGGATCTTTCGGTTTTCTTCGAAACAGAAATCTGCTGATCCTTTTGCTTGTGATCGCCGCACTTACGGTTCTTTACAGGTGGACTCAGATCGAAGCTACGAAGATCGCGCCGGTAGGACTTGTTATATCAGTGAAAAGACTTTCGGTATTGTTTGCAAGCATTGCGGGTTCGAGGCTGTTTAAGGAAGAGAATTTCACAAGAAGGATCATTGCCACATGCCTCATTGTGGGAGGCGCAATGATGATACTGAGAGACTGAAATCGGAATCAGCCGGCGGCGACCGGAAAGCTGAGTCTGATGGTTGTGCCGGGATATTCATCCGAAGCTAGCAATCCCGGACTTTCGACAGAGATGTTGCCGTCGTTCTTTTCAACTGCAAGTTTCACAGCGGCAAGTCCAAGTCCCGTCCCTTCAACGTTCAGCTTCCTTGCATTGCTTGCCCTGAAAAATTCGCTGAACAGTTCATCCTGTTCCTTCTTCGGAATTCCGATACCCGTATCAGAAACTTCGATCGCGAGACTGTCATCCGGGCATCTGATGCTGACTTCGATCCTGCCTCCTTCGGGCGTGTACTTGACTGCATTGCTGAGAAGATTGGATATCACAAGTTCCATAAGTCTCTTGTCCCCGTTGATCTGACTGCACCTGTCCGCTCCCTCATGCAGTTCCAGGCTGATCCGCTTGTCTTCGAGCTTGTGCCTGACGCCATCAATGCAATTTGTAATTATCTTCTCTGCATAAAGCGGTTCCTTCTTCACCTGTTCAAGAAGCTTGACCCTCGAAACATCGAGTATATCGTTGGTAAGTACTATCGCATCGTCCGCGCGCAGTTTTGACTTTCGCAGGATGTCATTCACTTTGTCGCTGAGCTCGCCCGCTATTCCGCCCAGAAGTATGTTCAGATAAGAAGTTATCGCCGCGATCGGCGATTTGATCTCATGCACAACAGCCATTACATATTTTTGCTTCTCTAGCTCTGCAGTTTGAATGAGCTTCATTGCCTCATTCAGTTCCTGCTCTCTCCTGAAGTGAGACTCTGCAAGACTGTTTGCAAACTTCACGCTCATCAGAAGCATCAGCCAGTAAGCGGCAAGATAAACGATCATCTTTGAAAGCGGCAAGTGCTCCTCCGTATCGCCGCCCAGAAGATCGTAGTAAGGAAGCAGATTGAATTCCACCAGAAGCACGAAGCAGGAGTAAATGACAAGAAGTATAACGAAGATCGCCGTTACGATCCGGCCCGGCAGTACCATGCTTCCGATGATCGCATGAAACACAAAGAAGAAGCTGAAAGGGCTTGCAAGCAATCCGGTGACATAGACAAGAGCTAGCAACATAATAAGGTCGCAGACCATTTGAGCAAAAGCCACACTCATCGGTACATTCACATTCCATTCAGGCAATCGTTCGTCTTTGCGGGTGGAAATGTCGAGAATGATATTATATGCGAGTATGATCAGCGTGATAACGAGGATCACCGTGTTCTGAAATGCGCTTGCCCTGTCGCTGAAGAACTGCAGGTAGATGAAGAAAATGAAAAGCATCCCGGCAGCTCCGTAACGCAACTGTATAAACCACTTGTTACGGTCGCTTACAAGGCGATACAGATAATCGAAGTCCCTTGTATGTTCGGGAATGAGATTCAGCATGGCAACCAGATCCGTTCAATGAATTATCAGGTGATGAACTTGCCCCTTTTCACATAATGAGTATGAAGAAGCTTATGAGAAAGTTTTCCGCACGGACCGTCAGTCAGGAACTTCTCATAGATATACTTTATCCTCGGATTCTCGTGTGACTTCCGTACCGGCAGTGATGCCTCTTCTTCATAGATCGCTTTTGCCCTCAGTTTTCTGATCTCTTCGGATGTGGGAATCGGTTGACCTCCGCCTCCTATACAGCCTCCCGGGCAACCCATTATCTCTATGAAATGATATCCTGCAAGCTCACCGCGGTTGAACATTTCCATCACAGTCTTTGCATTTGCAGTACCGTGCGCCACAAGGAACTTAAGCTCAACGCCTTCGAGGAAACTGAACTGTTCTGTGCAGTTCTCAAGTTTGACGGAAGCTTCCTTGATGCCTTCCATGCCTCTGCACGGATTGATGTTCAGTCCTTCAAACGGTACCGGCCTGCCGGTCACCAGCTCATAAACTGTTCTCAGTGCAGCTTCCATGACGCCTCCTGTTGCGCCGAATATCAGCCCGGCTCCGGAAGCTTCTCCGAAGGGCTCGTCGAAGTTTGACTTCGGAAGATCGGGAAGAACAAGTCCCGCCTCGCGGATCATCTTTGCAAGCTCGCGAGTTGTAAGTCCGTAATCAACATCCTTATAGCCCGACGAATTCATCTCCGGCCTGTTGCACTCGAACTTCTTGGCCGCGCACGGCATAACGGCAACTGTTACGATGTCATTGGGATCTATGCCCTGTTCGTTTGCATAGAATGTCTTTATCACTGCACCGAACATCTGCTGAGGAGACTTTGCAGATGAAAGATAGTCAAGATGTTCGGGATAGAAGTGCTCTATAAACTTTACCCAGCCCGGTGAACAGGAAGTGAACTGCGGGAGCTTCACATTCTCATCCTTTTCAACTATCGCCCTTCGAAGCCTGTTGAGCAGTTCAGTGCCTTCCTCCATTATGGTAAGGTCGGCAGAGAAGTTGGTATCAAACACCCTGTCAAATCCTATCCTTCTGATCGCCGTGTTAAGCTGTCCTGTCATTGATCTTCCCGGCGGAAGTCCGAACTCCTCACCTATTGCGGCACGTGGCGAAGGCGCAGTCTGAATAACAACATGCTTTGAAGGATCTTCAATTGCTTTCCAGATCTCGTCCGATGGATCATTAGCATGCAGTGCTCCGGTAGGGCACCTGTTGATGCATTGTCCGCAATTGATGCAGATCACATCAGCAAGCGGCTTGTCCATGAAGGTCCCTATCCTTGTATCATAACCCCTGTTGATCGCTTCAAGCACTCCTACTTCCTGAAGGTCAATGCATGTTCTTACGCATCTCCGGCAGAGTATGCACTTGTCCATGTCGCGGATCACAGCGTATGAAGACCTGTCCACTTCAAATCTTGATTCGCAGACGTGGCCGAATTCGTAACCGTCAACACCGTATTCCTTTGCAAGCGACTGCAGTTCGCAATTGTTGTTCCTTACACAGCTGTAACACTCGCCGTAGTGTTCGCTCAGCAAGAGGTCAAGGATGTGCTTCCTCGCCTTTCGCACCTTGTTCGAAAAGGTTTTTATCCTGACCGGGCCGGTTACCGGAAATGCACAAGCGGCCTGAAGTGTCCTCATTCCTTCCACTTCAACAACGCACATCCTGCAGTTGCCCGCTATGCAAAGATCTTCGTGATAACACAGAGTCGGAATGTGAACATTGTTCTCCCGGCATACTTCAAGTATGGTCTTTCCCATCGGCACATGCAGTTTCTCGCCGTTAAGTTCTATGGCAACCCTGGCTCCTATGCCTTTTCTGTCTTTTACTCTGGGAATTATGTGCGGCCTTTGGGATACCGGGCTTCTGAGTTCAGTCTTCATAGTCATACAGCTTCCTTCACCTCCCTGGGATTGAATATCTCATCCTTAAAATTTTCAAGAATACTGATGAACGGATTCGGACTGGTTTGGCCGAGTCCGCATTTTGAGGCGACCTGCATGGTGCGTCCGAGGTCTTTGAGCTTTTCGATGTACTCGAACGTGAACTCGCCTCTTTCGATCATTTCCACGCCCTCGAGCAGTTTCACGTTTCCGATCCTGCAAGGCGTGCACTGTCCGCAAGATTCTTCAACAAAGAATTCCATGAAGCTCTTAAGTACATGGAGCATGTTGCGTGATTCATTGAAGATCATGATCGAACCGCCGGTGGCGGCATCTTCATATGCAAGGCTCTTGCTGAAGTCCTTCCTTCCAAGGCATACGCCCGATGCTCCGCCCACCTGAACCGCCTTGGCATTTTCCGCACCGACAATTTTAAGCAGTTCCTTTATGGTTGTGCCCCACGGCAGTTCATACACACCCGGCGAATCGCAATCACCGGAAACGGAGAACAGCTTTGAGCCGGTGGACTTGTCCGTACCCATTTCACAGAACCATGCCCCGCCGTTCATTATGAGGTGCGGCACGGATGCAAGCGTCTCGACATTATTGACAATTGTCGGATGGCCCATGAATCCCGTATTGACCGGAAAAGGCGGGCGGTTCCTTGGTTCGCCTCTGTATCCTTCAAGGGATTCTATGAGAGCAGTCTCTTCACCGCAAACATAGGCGCCGGAGCCGAGCCTTATGCTGATATCGAAATTGAATCCTTCTTTTCCGAGTATGTTCTTTCCAAGAAGTCCGTTTGATCTCATATCTTCGAGAAATCTTTCCAGGAAAGAAAGCATGTAAAAGTACTCTCCGCGGAGATAGACTATGCCTTCATCTGCTCCGATAGTGTAACCTGCGACAATCATTCCTTCGAATACAAGCTCGGGATATTCAGAGAGAAGAACCCTGTCTTTGAACGTGCCCGGCTCGCCTTCGTCTGCATTGCAGATCACATATTTTTTGGAGTCGCTGGCGGCGGCCACTATCATCCATTTGGTGGAAGTGGGAAAGCCGGCCCCGCCTCTTCCCTTGAGCTTTGATTCTCTCAGCTCGCTGAGGATATCATTCCTGTCCATTGAAAGGGCCTTCCTGAGCCCTGAACCCTTTTCGTAAGTTCTGAACAACACCGGCCCTGTGCGGTCCTGTCTTTCAAAAACCGTGTTCATTTTATCTCCCTTATGATTTTGCAAGCCTGTTCAGGATCGAGTCCGGAGTAAACTTTTTCATTCACCAGCATGGCAGGACTCTTATCGCACATGCCGATGCAGTTGGCATATTCAAGTGTGATCTTTCCGTCTTTTGTTGTCTCGCCGAAACCGATCCCAAGTTCCCTCTTCACTGCTTCGGCAACTGCCCTCGCGCCTGCAAGTTCGCAAATGATCGTCTTGCAAAACCTGACTATGTTCCTGCCTCTGGGCTTATCGTAAAGGAATGCGTAAAAGGAGATTACGCTGTAAACTTCTACCGGATGAATGTCAAGATTCCTGACAACTTCCTGCTGTGCAAAGTCGCTTACATAATTGTACTTGTGCTGGATTTCCTGCAGGATGGGCAGAAGAGATGAACGCTGCCTGCCGTATTTTTGAGTCAGATCACCGATGAAATCACTGACCGCATTTTTCTCATGTACAAACATAGCATCAGCCCCTTTTTCCGTTTAAAAGTTTTCCGATGGCGCTGATAAGTACTTCCGGCTCCACCGGCTTGTCTATAAACTGATCAACTTTGACGACACTTCCTGAACCGAACTCATATCCGAGGGCATTTGATACAGCCGAATACATGATGATCGGAACGCCGGGATTCTTTGATTTGATCTTTGAAGCGATAAAGAAACCGTCGTCGGGCTCAACCATCATCACATCGAGTATTATAAGGTCCGGGTTCTCGCTGATTGCGGCCTGATATCCTGTATCCGGGCCGGATTCCGAAATGACATCGTAGCCCTCGTTTTCAAGGATCAGCTTTGTGGATTCAACAATGTCAGGATCGTCATCAATTATTAATATCTTCTTCGTCATGGCCACTTCTGTTTTATTCAAAAATAGATATTATTCATCAATGTAAACTATGACGCAAGTCATACTTTCAAAAAATATTTTATGCCGAAATTT
>CAZTQR010000044.1:0-26880 GCA_964615795.1 uncultured Ignavibacteriaceae bacterium | reverse complement strand
AGCGGGCGATTTTTCTTTGGAGCTTTCTTTTGATCGTTCAAAAGAAAGCGGTTAAATATCTGCGGATAGAATCCTTGCTATAGATGGCATTCGTAAGCAAATCATTTTGGACAAGAATAACAAATATTACAGAAAGACTCTAATAGGGACTTGATTTTAAGAGCCATCAGTTTTAAGTTTCCGCGCAATCATAAATCACCCCAAACGATACGGGGACTTAAAGCTTAGCAAATTATTATACCCCAAAGTAATAGTTTGTTATAATTCATAAACTATTATCTCAAGGAGGCACAACTCATGAGAAGAACTTTCTCATTCTTTCTTTTTTTCACACTGGTTCTAGTTTCAAATTCGTTCGGCCAATTCGGTAACAGCAGAGCCATACTGACAGGCACAGGAAGCGGGCGCAGTGTTACAATTACTAACGGTCCTTGCACGGCAACCGAAGAAGGCTTTGCGGGTGTAATCAACGCAACACTCGACGGAGTGGCGAATACTCCTTTCTATTGCCTTGATCTTTGCACCGGTATCAGCATCGGCGATACAGCCAAGGACTCTGCATCAACCATTCCGCAGGCAATTTACATAATGGCCAACTACTACCCGCAAAGGACAACATATCCCGGCAAGATGTCAAACAACAATGATGAGGCCTGCGCGATTCAGCTTGCTATTTGGCACTTCAGGAATGGACTGACCACAAGCATGATCACAGCTATTGCCGGAACAACAAATGATGCCGCAATACTTACAAGAGCAAATGACATTATTGCAGACGTCAACCTGAACGGCGGAACGGCAACTCAGGTATCCACAATCGAAATTAAGCCAGGTGTTAATTTCGATGAGTTTTATATTGAAACTAAAGATACTTCCGGAGCTCCGATTGCAGTTAACAATATTCAGCTTGCGATCACAGGTTCCGGAATCCTCAGCACAAACACTGTGAACACAGCAGCAAACGGCCAGTCGCCAATGGTTACTGTCTCAGGTCCGGTTCAGGCAGGCGACGTGATCTCCGCTACTGCAACATTGCAGATTCCCGGAGGCGTTACATATGCCAGCACATTCCCGCTGGTTCGTGCAACACAGCTTCTCGTGCTTGCAAGAACCACAACCGGTCAAAGGAGTACTCAGATCACCTGGGGTGCACTTCCTGTTGAACTCACCGGCTTTACATCGCTTGTTTACAACCGAAATGTTGACCTGTCATGGAAGACGCTTGAGGAAGTGAACAATGCCGGTTTTGACGTTGAGAGAAAGTCAGTATCATCTGACGCCTGGGAGAAGGTCGGATATGTGAACGGACATGGAACCACTACAACTTCCTATGTCTATACATTCACAGACAGAAACCTTGCTTCCGGTTCTTACAACTACAGGCTGAAGCAGATCGACTTTAACGGAAACTTCGAATACCATTATCTCGGCAGTGAAGTTGTGATCGGAACACCGGTTGATTTTGCTTTGAGCCAGAATTTCCCGAATCCGTTCAATCCAGAAACAAAGATCAACTTCCAGATCCCGTCAAGCGGATTTGTAAGCCTGAAGGTGTTTGACAACTCCGGTAAGGAAGTTGCAACGCTTGTAAGCCAAACCATGGATGCAGGCTTCCACACAGCATCTTTCAATGCCGCATCGCTTTCAAGCGGAGTTTACTTTTATAAGATCGAAACTCAGGGTTTTGTAAAGGTAATGAAGATGGCACTGGTGAAGTAATTGCACTGAAGCAAACTTTTATGAAGCGGGTCTTGAAAGGAGGCCCGCTTTTTTTATAATTGAAATTTGTGAATTGAGAATTAATAATTGGGAATCTTCTTGAGTCAGTAATATTGAAGTAACTTCTGAATTTCAGTAAAAGAACTGCTTCGCCACCATTTTCCATTGTCCCGCCTGAGAAAGGCCATTTCAAATAAGTCGTCTTACAGCGAACAGGCAATTCTCAATTTTCAATTCTCAATTTTCAACTCTCAACTCCCGAGTCATAAGTTTCCTTGTTGCAGTTTTGGGATCCTTCCCGCTGAAGAGGATAGAGTAAACCTGATTAGTGATAGGCAATTCAATGTCAAGTTTGCGTGACAGTTCATAAGCTGACTCGGTCGTCGGCACTCCTTCGGCAACCATCTTCATTTCCTGAAGTATTTCAACCAGCTTCCTTCCCTGCCCTATCTGAATCCCCACACGCCTGTTCCTTGAGTGAACGGATGAGCATGTGACAATGAGGTCACCAATTCCCGACAAGCCGAAGAAAGTATCCCGCTTAGCTTTCATCTTAAGCCCGAGCTTCATGATCTCATTTATGCCTCTTGTCATTATCGCCGCTCTTGTGTTGTCACCGTATCCTGCACCGTCAGAAATTCCCGCGGCTATCGCGATCACATTCTTCAGCGCCCCGCCGATCTCAGCACCTATTACATCCCTGCTTGTATAGACCCTGAAGTAGTCATTGGAAAACAGCTTCTGAACCAGCGCCGCTTTCTTCAGGTCCTTTCCAGCGCATACAACTGCCGTAGGAAGCTTCCTTGAAACTTCTTCCGCATGTGAAGGTCCCGTAAGACAAAGCACATTTGAGGATCTCGTTCCTTTCAGAACGTCAAGGAGAATGTCTGATACCAGAAGAAGAGTGCCCTTCTCGATTCCCTTTGAAACACTTACTATGAGCGTATCTCCCATGCGATGATTGCCGAGCAATTCAAGGCTTGACCGGATGTGCTGGGTCGGGGTTGCAACTATCACTACATCCTTCTTTTGGACAGCTGAGATTATGTCGTTGGTGATCCTGATATTGCGGGAGATCTTTACGCCGGGCAGGTAATAGAAATTTTCCCTGTACTCGTCAATGGTCCTTGCATACTCGCTGTTGAACTCCCAAAGGTCGGTCTTGTGACCGTTTTCGTTCAACACTATTGCAAGGGTAGTACCCCACCCCCCGGCACCGAGTACGGCTACGTTCATTGAGCGGAATTGTAATGTTAAGTACTGAAGGAAATCACTTGTGAATCAGGCTCCGGAGTTCCTGGCAAACGGGGCTCTGATCCTGAATATGCGGATGATCCAAAGCTTTTCAAACCTGTTCTCATTTCCGTAGAGCAGTCTCTTGATATTTGCCCTGTGATTGTAGATCAGAAGAACCGAAACTGCAATGCTGAAGAAAATCAGAGTGTCATACCCCGATATATTCACCTTAAAATAGTTTTCCCTTATGAACATCATGAGGGGAAATGTGAACGAAGCCACTATTGAACCAAGAGAAACATAGCCCGATGACAGCACCGTGAGGATAAAGAACCCTACGCTTATTCCCGCGTCAACGGGTGAAAGCGATATGAGAACTCCGAGCGCGGTATTGATGCCCTTGCCGCCCTTGAAGCCGGCGAAGATGGAGTATGTATGCCCGATTATGGCGCTCACGCCCGCAATTATCTTTGCGACTGTGATATCTTCAAAGGGTGTGTAATTTGTAAAAGGCAGATGTGAATAGAAATACTCCGTGACCACAAGCACAACGAACAGCCCCTTCGCTATGTCAAGGATCTGAACAAGTATTCCCAGCGGCGCTCCAAGAACTCTGAACGCGTTTGTTGAGCCGAGATTGCCGCTTCCGTAATTGCGGAGGTCTATCCCCTTGAACAGCTTGCCTGCAATCAGGGCAAACGGAATCGAGCCGATGAGATAGCTCACTAATACAATTCCCAGGAGATTTAGCATAAATCAACTTAGCTTTTGTCTTTCAAAAAAGAAACTCAAGATTATTTTGTGTTGCAGGGCCGGTTACGTGTGCCGGCGCAACTTGAGAACAAATTGTTCCGCCATGCAGGAGCAACCCGGTCAGCCTCCGATGAATTCCGATTTCTTCTTGAATATATTGGTCAGATAACCATCCTCAAAAGAATAGATCTGATTGTCCCCCGGAATCTGCATGTAATATTTCGCGGGAGTGGAGTTGATCTTAAGAAATCTGAACTCTGTCTGATTTCCCCAATCAACCTTCAGAACATCCGTGAACGCCGTTTCCGCTGATAGGGTTGTATCCGTGAAACCGGTTGCCTCCATCCTCGCAAGTATGTTCAAAAGTCCGTCAAAGTTCTTTCCAACCGAATCCGCGCCTATCCTGAACACCCCGCTCTCATCCTTTACTGCCGCGAAGTTCTCTCCCTGTGAATTGAACTCGATCGACTTTATGCTTTCCTTTGGAATGTTTATGATGATCCTGTCTCTCCAGTCATCAAGCTTTGGCTTCACAAAATTGAACCTGTCCATGTTGTCCGCGATATATATCTCATTTGACTCGGGCTTCTTAACATATGCGGCATTTGTTGCGGACGGATTTCCAAGCATGAACTTCCCTTTCTGCTTGCCCTCTTCAAAAACCGTAACCTCCGCAAGATCTGCAGGTCCGAATCCGAATGACTCCTGCTTTTCCGGATTCGTAGAAACAAGGCTTTCTATCTCCATCCTTGTCAGATTGGATACTGCATTTTCAACAAGGGAAGAAACTGTTTTGTACCTGAACGGCTCCGCGATCGTCCACTTGCCGTCTGTCCTTGTAAGAACGAGGTTCCCGTCCTTTGTCTTTATCTCAAGCCTGTCAACCTTGGCGGAATCAACCGTAAAGAATTTTTTGTCTCCGATCTTATAGCTGGATGTCTTCTCGCCTTTGTCTGTTGTAAGGAAATAAGCGATAAGTCCCAGTGCAACAAGTATTGCCAGATACAATATATTCTTATTCTTCATCTGTGTTTTGAATTAGTTTGATTTCGCCTGCATTGATTTTTTCCTGTCGTTGCGCCTCTTCCATGCAAGCAATCCGAATACGAGTACAAGCGCAGACGGGAATATCAGGTTGAAGTACTTCATGAATCTCTTCGTATCTTCCGAAGTCTCCTCTATCGGAGATTCCGGACTTATCTTGGTCCTTATCTCCGCAAGGCCCACATCATCCATCATATATTCCACAAGGTTCACGAGGAAAATGATATTCTCTCTCGGCGGACGGCTTTCTTCATTGGCAAAATCTCCGTCGCCTATTGCTATAAGCTTGCTGTCCTTGTCGGATGCAGATTTGCGCTCTCCGCTGAATGCAACCCAGGATTGAGAAGTGTCGCCGGGCATCTCCTTGCCGTCATAAAAACTTCTGAACTTTCCTGAGTAGGTTGCGCCTACTACATATCCCTTTTCATCAAACAAAGTATCAACGGATGCCTTAGTCATGTTCTGAAATTGCTCGAGATTCAGGAAGAAGAAATCAACCACCTGTCCTGACTTGTCCGATGTTGTCAGAAGCGGCTTCACATCGAGATTCTTGCCTGATGCATAGTTCAGGTCGAGCGAACTTGCATATGTAAGCGTCACGCTCTTTATGTTCTTGAATGCCGGATTATCCTTGGCAATGTTTGTGATAGCGGGAAAATACGGGTAATTCATTGAGATCGGGAAACCTATTGCAGACTGCACCTGAACAGTCGAACTCTGAAGGTCCCTTATGAGATCTGACCTCATTGAAATTCCGTAGCTTTGAAGCATGTCATCGAGATTCGTATTTACCGGGTTCCCGATCACCATCTGCTGCTGGAAGTTCGGATTGATCTTGTCAATAAGGAACGCAACATTTCCGCCGCGCATTATGTACTGGTCGATCTTGAACTTCTCTCCTTCGCTTATCGGGCCCTTTGGCGCCATGACCAAAAGCACTCCAACACCCGGTTCAACCTCTGCTGTGGTCTTAAGGTCAACAGTAACAACGTCATACTGATCGCTGAGGATCTTCTGTGTCTGCTGCATCTTTGAAAGCTCAACCTCTCCGTGTCCTGTAAGGAATCCGACCTTTCTCTTCTCGGCTGTTTCGAACCTCTTGAGTATTGTGGTAATGTCATACTCCAGGTTGTCAACTGACTGCACTACCGGAATAGATTCCTGCTTGCCGCCGTAAAGAAACACAAGCCCGAGATATGCCCTCTTCACTTCAAGCTTGTCGTTGTCCATTGCCTGTATCTGAACCGGCTGAATTCCGTACTTCTGCGCTTCCTTGTCAAGCTCGCTTGCCTCGCCTTCGGATGAGGAAGTGGTATTGATGAATTCGTAGTTCAGGTTGCCTCCGGAATATGACCTGTAATCATCGAGTATATCCTGCACCTGCCTGCGAAGGTTGTTGTAAGGTGCAGGCAGATTCTCGCTGAAGTATGCTTTTACAAGCACCTTGTCATCGAGTTCCGAAACGATCTTCTTGCTGATGTCGGAAAGCGTGTATGACTTGTTCTTGGTAAGGTCAATCCGCGTGAAAACTCTCTTTGCTATCACATTTATGGCAACTATTATGCCAATGATGATGAGAGTCTTTATGAGTATGTCTTTCTTATTCATGATTGATTTTCCGCATTAAAATTCATTTGGCTGTTACGTCCATCTTCTGCTTTCAAGCGAAGTCTTTGTGAGAACAATGAAGATCACAATTCCGCTCAGGTAATAGATCAGATTTCTCGAATCAAGCACTCCCCTTGCAATGTTGCCGAAGTGATAGTCTATGCTGATGTATTCAAATATCGAGGCGAATCCTGATGGAAGAAATATCAGAACCTTGTTAAGCATAAACAGCGCAAACACTATCAGGAAGCTGATGATGAATGCCACAACCTGATTGTGTGTGAGTGATGAAGCAAATATGCCGATGCTGATGTAAATGCCCGCCATCAGAAGCAATCCGAGATATGCGCCTGTAACAGCACCAAAGTCCAGCTTTCCGATGAACGAGAGGCTGATCACGTATGTCCAGGTGAGCAGAAGAGCAATTGCCGTAAGCGACAATGCCGCAAGGAATTTCCCAAGCACTATTTCAAGATCGGTTACGGGTTTGGTAAGAAGGAGTTCGATCGTGCCGGACTTCTTCTCTTCTGCAAACGTTCTCATTGTGATTGCAGGTATGAAGAACAGGTATATGAACGGTATGATGTCGAAGACATTTCTCATTGTCACCACTCCGCCGAGAAACAGGTTGCTTGTGAAGAACCAGCCGGTAATACCGAGGAATACCGCCAGCACTATATAGGCAACAGGCGAGCTGAAGTATGACTTCATCTCTTTTTTGAATATCGTCAGAATATTGTTCATTTGTTGGCTTAGTTTTTCGTTAGGAGTCTGAAGATGTCTTCAAGTGACTTCTCTTCCTGATGCAGTCCGAGAAGCACGAGGTTCATTGACACAATCTTCCTGAAAATATCTTCTCTCACATCATGCCCTTTTTGCGCAGATACATGAAGCGTAATAGTCTTGTCGTCTGTCTTGGTCACTCTTGCTCTTTCCACATTGCTGATGGAAGCAATTGCCCGCTCAATAAGGTCTTTGTCAATGCTGTCCTTCTTTATTACAAGGTTGATCTCCACCTTTCCGCGGAATTTGTCCTGAAGCGAGTCCGGGCTTCCGTCCGCCACTATCTCTCCGTTGTTGATTATCAGAACCCTGTCGCATGTTGCTTCAACCTCCTGCATGATGTGTGTTGAAAGCACAAGTGTCTTCTGCTTCCCGAGCTGTTTAATGAGCTTCCTGATCTCAATGATCTGATTCGGATCGAGTCCCGATGTGGGCTCATCAAGGATCAGCACCTCTGGATTGTGCACCATTGCCTGCGCGAGCCCAACCCTTTGCTTGAATCCCTTTGAAAGTTCGCCGATGTCCTTATGGCGCACATCCTGAAGCCCGCAAAGGTCAACAACTTTGTTGACAGCCGATTCGATCTCATTTTTCGGGACAGATTCGAGTTCCGCGGCAAACTTCAGATAATCGATCACATTCATATCAAGGTATAGCGGATTCTGCTCCGGCAGGTAACCGATCTTCTTTCTTACATCTATCGGCTTCTGCTCGGTATCAAGTCCGTCCACAAACACCTTTCCCTGGTTCTGCGTCAGGTATGTGGTGATGATCTTCATCGTGGTTGACTTTCCGGCGCCGTTCGGTCCGAGAAATCCGACAATCTCCCCTGTATTGATCTCAAAGGAGATATCCTTCACGGCCGCAGTAGGGCCGTAGTACTTTGTCAGGTTTTCTACTCTTATTGACATATTTCGTTAAGTAAGTTGCAAAATTAATTTCGGAAGCAAAGATTTTCAAACCATTACTCTTGCACTTTTTCAGTGCATCTTGGCAGAATAGTTCTGCTCAAAATATTTAAGATACTCGCCGCTCATGACTTTCTTCCACCAGTTCTCGTTTTCCACATACCAGTTGATCGTAAGTTCAATTCCGTCTTCAAATACATGTGCCGGCTTCCACCCCAGCTCGTTCATGATTTTTGATGAATCAATCGCATACCTTCTGTCATGTCCGGGCCTGTCTTTCACATACTTGATCATGCTTTCCGGCCTGCCAAGCTTCCTGAGAATGAGCTTCACAATGTCAATGTTGTACCACTCGTTGTTTCCTCCCACGTTGTAAACTTCACCGTCCCTGCCCTTCTCAAGAACCGCCAGGATAGCGGAACAGTGGTCATCAACATACAGCCAGTCGCGGACATTCTTGCCATCACCGTAAACAGGCAATTCCTCACCGCCGAGCGCCTTGGCGATCATCAGCGGGATAAGCTTTTCCGGAAACTGATACGGCCCGTAATTATTTGAGCATCTTGTTATAAGTATGGGAAGTCCGAATGTGTGCCTGAATGCGTTGCACAAAAGGTCGGCAGAAGCCTTGCTTGCCGAGTAAGGGCTGTTTGTAGTGACAGGAGTCTGCTCGGTGAACTTTAACTCCGGCTCGTCCTCGGGAAGTGATCCGTAAACCTCGTCTGTTGAAACCTGCAGATATTTTGAAAGGCCCTGCTCCTTAAGCACTTCAAGAAGCGTAAGTGTACCGCCTACGTTTGTGTTGATGAACTCTTTTGCGCCAAGGATGCTCCGGTCAACATGCGACTCCGCCGCGAAATTCACTATGGTGTCGATTCCATGATCCTTGACGGCTTTCAGAACATCTTCCTTATCGCAAATATCACCCTTGACAAATCTGTACCTGTCATTGAACTCAACATCCACAAGGTTTTCCAGGTTGCCGGCATAGGTGAGCTTGTCGAAGTTTACAACATTACAGTTTGTGTTGTCAAGTACGTGCTTTATGAAATTACTGCCGATAAAACCGGCGCCGCCGGTTACAAGTATATTCTGCATCTTCAGATTTTATTTGCTGAACAGCCCGAAATTCAGGCCGAAGTTGACATTGATCCCGTCGGCTTTGATGCTTGAGGGAACGCCTGTTGCGGTTATATCATCATCTGCTTTCCAGTCGCCGTTGAAACCGAACTCATATCCGGCATTGAGTCTTGCATATATTAGTGAAGTGAGGAAAATTCCAATCCCTGCCTGCGGCTGAACTGAATAAAAATGCGTTCTCAGCGTTCTCGAAATGTTCTGAGAAGAGTTAGAGCCCGAGAGCTCAGTCACTATGTTGTTCCAGTTGCCGTATCCCGGGGCACTTTGGTACAGTTCGATCTCCAGGGAGCCGGTGGCAAGCTGAAGCCCGAATGTCACATCGAGCCATCTGGCGGGACTTAGCCGATAATCAAGCTGGATTCCGCCTTCTCCGTATGAATATTCCGCCGACTTCTTAAGTCCGTCAACTGTGGCAGTCGTGTACGATGAGAATCCGTTTCCAAACCCTCCTACCCTAAGCCACTGAAAGCCCTTGAACGGCACGTCAACAAATCCGCCGCCGCCGAGTGTGAGAAAGCCCTTGTCAAGTTCGGGGATCCCGATCAGGCGCAGTGCGCTGTTAATGTCGTCAGTATTAGCAGTATGGTAGCCGACCGTAGGTCCTCCGGCAATGGAAAAGCGCGGAAACAGTTGTGCCTCTGCACTGTTCCAGGCCACAGCCATCAGCAGAAATACCGAAAAAGACTTCAGAAATTGAGACATAGACATACTAAAGATGATGCGATAAAAACGATTGAGAAGTTAAGGGATTTGAGTCTGTAATTAAAGGGAGTTTTTTGCGTCCCGCCAATTTCCCGGCAGAGGGCTCACTTTCGGGTTGATTGGAGAAATCATTCCTGCAGGCAGAGCAACCAGAAGGATATAGAGCAATGAGACAATGGACAATAAGCGAGCTCTCACTCTGCGATAAGCAAAGTCTAGCTGAGCTGTCCCTGTAACGCAGCACGTTACAGGGAAGCGCCTGCAATGATCATTGTCGAATGGTCTCGAAGTGCGACGTTGCGAGGAACCTCCGTTTAATTTGAGAAGTACGATGTTGCGGGATACATCTCCAAGATTTGCAACTTTGCATATGATTGCTCTTGAAGTCCGCGCCGGCAGAATTCATTGTTTTGTAAAAATCAATTATCAGGTATTATTACTATATTTAGCGAATTCAAAATCAACCAAACCCATAAACAACAGGAGAAATCAATGAAACGATTTACATGTCTTCTTGCAGTAATTTACTTCACTGCGGTGAGTATATTATCTGCAGCGCCTGTTATCACTTTTCAGGCGCTTCTGGAAAGATCTGAAAACGACCCTTCAGTGATAGTCCAGGCAAGGCAAACTGCCATCGGGCTCGGCCTTCCGATAAGCATAAAGACCATAGATAATCAAATGGCTGAAGTTTATGCTCTTGAAGGTGGCATACCCGTATATGCCGTAATAAGGAACTTCGCAAATCCGTATGACGGCGGAATGACTGCTTTCCACTACGAACTTTCTTCACTGATCAATACAGCCGTTGCCCGAGTTGATTACGGAAACGGAAGGATCACGGACAACACCGGCGGCCACTATGATCTGAGGTTCGGTGACGCAAGCGGAGTGACAACCTTCTTAATGGTTCCTGATATCACAAATGACCGTGTGTACATCTTTAACTCAGTTAACGGCGATCTCATTGACACTGCGTTCATACCTCAGTCAAGGCCACAGCTAAGCACTCCAAAGCATGCCCTGACTCACTACAACGGGAAAGATGTCCTTATCGCTGATCAGATCACCGACCTTGTACAGAGATACAATGAGAACGGTACTTACAACAACTTTTTTGTACCGCTTGGAGGAGTCAACACTTCCATCCTTGACAATATGAGGGGTATAAGGTACCGCTCAAACAATAACCTGCTCGTAACAGTGGGAAGCAGTGCAAACCAAAATACGGTTCAGCAGTTTGACACTTTGGGAAACCATCTCGGAACATTCATCACTAATTCAAATCTCAACAGTCCGTTCGATATTCAGATCAGGAATTCCGACATGCTGGTTTCCAATTCCAGCGGAACCAACAGGATCAGCGCTTATGATCTTAACGGAACGTTTCTGAGCAGTTTCTATACAGGCAGTGCATTCGCATTTCCTCAGCAAATGCAGTCAAATCCGAACGGAGACGTTATAGTGGCGGCCTTCAGTCCCCCGTCAGGAATTGCCTATCTCACACAGAGCGGTTCATATGTAAAGCTTCTCACAGGTGTTACGGGAAACAGAGGTGTATACCTGCTTGGAAACGGCAGATATGTTACAACCAACGGAGCCGGAATCCACGAGATTGACTCCGCCAGCGGAGCTCTGATCAGGACAATTGCAACCGGCAGTATGCAGTACATCGAGGAATATGTGCCGAGCGCGATCACGATGAGGATCAATTTTGAATTTGAAGCCATTGATGCTCAGGATACTGTAACAGTCGAACTCAGGGATTCCAATTCACCCTACAATCTTGTTGAATCTGTCAGAGTTGTAGGCGGAAACAACATTCCCGCACTTGCAAGATTCACGTCACCGACTATGAATACTCCTTATTACATCGTAGTAAAGCACAGGAATTCTATCGAAACATGGAGCTCAACTCCGAGAAGTTTCAACAGTTATTACCTGAGATACGATTTTACAACTTCGCCAACTCAGGCGTACGGCAATAACATGAAGGACCTCGGCGGAAGAATGGCATTCTATACAGGTGATGCAAATCAGGATGGTGTAGTTGACGGCTCAGATGCCGGACTCATTGACAACGATGCATTCAACTTCGCGTCAGGTTATCTTGCCACAGATCTTAATTACGACAATATTGTAGATGCAACGGATGCGGCGTATGCAGATAATAATGCATTCAATTTTGTCGGAGTGATCAGGCCGTAAGGAACCGCAGAACTGAAATCCGGGAAGACGAACTTCATCATTACATTCTCTTACCGGCTACATCAAGAATCCCTTTGCACAGCAGCAAAGGGATTCTTGATTTATACTGCTCTGTGCAGGGTTTAAGGTCATCTGCCGTTGCTTTCATCTAAAATGAAATGCGGCAAATCATCCAACGATTAATAGCGGGCATCAGGTATTATCTTTTGCAGACTTCCCTGCTATTCTCAATCATGCAGTTTCACAATATTGAAGAAGGCCTGTCCTTCACCGCCCCCGGACTCATGGCGCCCGCGCCCCCTCTTCCTTACAATCACAGCATAAGAGAATTGGCCCTTCAATTGAATTGACGACTCTACCCTGAGGTTGTAGCTCCCTTCAAGAAGTATGTCATTCAATTCCAGGCAAAGAGTTATGCTCTTGCCAGAGAAGAAAGTCCCGGTTTCAATGATCTCGAAATTCGACTTCTTAAGTCCCTTTACTGGATCGCCCTGCGAATCCCTTACCCTGACGGTAACAATCTGGTAAGGAGACACTTTTCCGTTCTTAAAGAACTCCCAGCCTCCAACAGCTTCAACAAAGAATTTGTCTGCCATGACGTTTAATGTTTTGCTTAGTGTTTTGTGAATTTATGATATTTAAGTTTATTGTTTGACATACTTCTTTGTTCGTATAGATCGGTGAAACAGTATTGACCGTCAGCACTTGCCCGAGAAAGTTTTCCGGAAGTTGCGATTGAAGCGGCCGCAAATTGGTTGTCAAGGCTCAGAAGAATTTACCCTTCATACACGCAGAAGCAATCTGCACATAAAGGACTTTCACTGCTCAGCGTAATCGTTTCAATCACAGGATGAACCTGTTCACAGTAATGTTGACCGAAGGCTGTGGAGAAGTTTTTGAATTGCAGATAGAGACTATTGCAGGTACAATTGTACTGCACTTATTTAGCAACTCAACATAATCTTACCACCATGAAGCTCTCAAATACTTCACAAAGGATTTTGCTTCTTGTCTTTCTCTTTGCCTCTTATGCAGGCCTTGTTGCATTTGACGACGGCATAGTAGGCCTGACCATGAAGAACGGGACGAAGGTCGGTTGCTCATGCCACGGTTTGCTTCCGGAGACAAGGGTTCAGGTTACTATCTCCGGGCCAACTATGGTCATAGCCGGAGATTCGGCAACATATTCTCTCATCATTACCGGAGGTCCCGGCGTTAACGGAGGTACAGACATAGCCGCCAGTCTTGGCACACTGTACCCATCCTATCTCGACACAATGCTGAGAAGGGATGAACCGTATCCGGGAGCAGGATTTGACCTCACACACAGAGACCCGAAACCGTTTGACGGCCCATTGGTCGAGTTCAGGTTCAAATATGTAGCTCCGCTGGCTCCGGGTGTTGTTGATACAATTTACGGTAACGGAAACTCCGTTGACGGGGATCTCACTGACATGAATGACAGATGGAATTTCGCAGAGAATTTCCTTGTCACAATAATTGACAGACCGCTTCCCGTTGAGCTTTCGTCATTCACATCCGTCATTGATCGCAACAATGTCATGCTCTGTTGGACAACTGCTTCCGAACGGAACAATAGATCTTTCGTTATTGAAAGATCGAATGAAAACGGCAATTGGAAAAGTATAGGTGAAGTCGCCGGTGCCGGAAACTCAAACTCAACCTTGATCTATTCCTTTAATGACAACGGCCTGAATACCGGAAGATACAATTACCGGCTCAGGCAAACAGACTTCAACGGCAGTTCCGAACTGTTTGACCTGCCGAATACTGTTGTCATAGGCGCCCCGTCTCATTTTGAGCTCTCGCAAAATTATCCGAATCCTTTCAATCCCTCAACGAACATTTCATTCATGATTCCGGTCAATGAAAATGTAGTCCTCAAAGTTTTTGATATCAACGGCAGGCTTGTCAGTACTTTACTTGACGGCGATTTGCAGGCAGGATATTACAATGTGAAGTTTGATGCCGGCGGCCTTTCGGGGGGGATCTACTATTACACCATTAAGTCGGGAAGTTTCGTTGAGACTAAGAAGATGGTTATGATCAAATAACGGCATTTGCAATTCAAGATTAGGGACATCGAGTCAGCGTGGTGTCCCTATTCATTGCAGCATGTTCTGAACTTCAAACGCCTTCAAATCCGACCGACGCCTGCAACCTGTAATAATGTCTTTAACTCAGATTCGTCGTCTCGGCTGAGGAACAATTAACAAAAATTTTCCACCTGGTCGGGGTTTACGATTTGAAAAAATTTTTGGCTTTGAGTATATTTTCACAACTATTGGACAATTTTGATAACTGTGTAATCTCACACGGCACAATCATCGGGCTATTGCTTCTCGCAGCTTACCTCTTTTCAAAACATCCGAATCAATAAGACCAACTAACAAACAAAAGAAAGGAAAGGAACAATGGCAATGAAAGAGTACAGGCCGGGCGCTGCATTTCCCGGCGTTGTAGGCAGAACGTTCGACCAGTCAAGCCCGGCATGGCCTATGCCAAACCGCGCAAAGGAAGGAGCCCCAAATGTGTTGTTCATAGTGCAGGATGATACAGGTTTCGGTCAGATGGGATGTTACGGCAGTCCGATAAACACACCGAACATTGACAAGCTTGCCAAGGAAGGGCTTCTCTTCAATAATATGCATACTACGGCATTGTGTTCACCAACAAGATCATGCATAATTACGGGAAGAAACCACCATTCAAATGCAATGTCTTGCATCACGGAAGGATCAACGGGTTATCCCGGAGGCAACGGCTACATTCCTTTTGAGAACGGTTTCATTTCAGAGATTCTCAGAGACAACGGTTACAATACTTATGCTCTCGGCAAGTGGCATCTTACCCCGGCTGAACAGAATTCCGCCGCAGGCCCGTATGACCGCTGGCCGTTAGGAAGAGGGTTCGAGAGATACTACGGATTCCTTGGAGGAGATACACATCAGTATTACCCTGAACTCTATTATGACAATCATCAGGTGGAGCCGGAGAAAACTCCTGAAGAAGGATACCATCTCACCGAGGACATTACGGACAAAGCGATCGGATTCATTGCCGATGCAAAGCAGATCGCACCGAACAAACCTTTCTTCATGTATTTTTGCCCTGGCGCCGGCCATGCTCCGCACCATGTTCCTAAGGAATGGGCTGATAAGTATAAAGGCAAGTTTGATGAGGGATGGGATGTGTACCGCGAGAAGGTTTTTGCAAAGCAGAAAGAACTGGGCATAGTTCCCAAGGACGCGGAATTGTCAAGGCATGATCCTGATGTCCAGGAGTGGGATTCTCTCTCGGCCGACGAAAAAAAACTCTATGCGCGTATGATGGAGGTCTTTGCAGGTTTCCTTGAGCACACCGATTATCATTACGGAAGATTGTTCCAGTTTCTGAAAGACATTGGAGAATGGGACAACACACTTATAATGTTCATATCTGACAACGGCGCAAGTTCCGAAGGTGGTCCTACCGGTTCTGTGAATGAGAATAAATTCTTCAATAACGTACCGGACGATCTGAAACAGAATCTTGCTGCTATTGATGATATCGGAGGCCCAAAGTATTTCAATCACTATGCATGGGGCTGGACATTTGCCGGCAACACACCATTCAGAAGATGGAAACGTGAGACTTACAGAGGAGGCATTAGCGATCCTTTTATCGTTCACTGGCCAAAGGGAATTAAGTCAAAGGGAGAAGTAAGGACACAATATGCCCATGCAATTGACATGGTTCCTACAGTCCTTGAAGCTCTCGGCATTGAACCGCCGGCTACGATCAAGGGAGTAACGCAATCTCCAATAGAAGGCAAGAGTTTTGCACATGTGTTTGACAACAATGATGCGGAGAGTAATCACCAGGTTCAGTATTTTGAGATGATGGGGCACCGTTCGATCTACTGGAACGGGTGGCGTGCCGTTTGTCCGTGGCCGGGTACATCCTTTGCCGAGGCAGGCAAACCATTTGGCACACCGATTCCGGCAGAAAAGCTGACAGAGCTTGATGCGAATAACTGGGAGCTTTATCACATTGACGAGGATTTTGCCGAGAATCACAATATCGCCGCGGACAACAAGGCAAAGCTGATAGAAATGATTGCTCAGTGGTATGTTGAAGCCGGAAAATACAACGTTCTGCCAGTTGATGGAAGAGGAACGCTGAGATTTGCCGAAGAGAGGCCGCAGATTTCCGGTCCGAGACAGTCATATACATATTATCAGGGAACTCAGGTTGTTCCGGGCAATGCTTCGGCCAATGTTCTCAACAGAACTCACAGCATAACAGTGGATGCCGAGATTCCAAAAGGCGGAGCTGAAGGAGTACTTTTCAGTATGGGAGGAGTTGACGGCGGATTCTCCTTATACATAATGGAAGGTAAACTGAAGTATGTTTACAATTATGTTGCGGCGGAATTCTTTTATCTTGAATCAAGCGAAGCTGTAACCGAAGGACGCCACAGTTTCAGCTTTGAGTTTGAGGCTACCGGCAAACCTGACATGGCAAGCGGAAAGGGCTCGCCGGGAAAAGCTCAGTTATACATTGATAAGAAACTGGTAGGAGAAACGGATCTGCCATATACCATACCGCTCTCTCTCGGACTCGGCGCAGGAGCTTCATGCGGCAGTGACCCCGGTTCTCCAACGTGCGATGATTACAGGCCACCGTTCGCTTTCACAGGCAAGATCTATTCGGCAACGATTGATGTAAGCGGTGAGCTCATTGAAGACCAGGTGGCAAAGGCGAAGCAGATACTCGCAAGGCAGTAAATAGAATAATGAACCAGTAATCATATCCACATCGGCTGATACATTACACGGGAACCGGCAGAATTCAATCTTCTGCCGGTTCTCTTTTCGCATACTGCGCACCCGGCTGCCAAAAGCGGAGCCTGTCTGAGCAGTCCCGAAAATGACTTGTATTTTCGGGACGCGTCTAAGACGGCGCAGCTTGGTGTGCAAACTGTTTCCCCCTCGTTAGGAATCTCCTGATTCTTGTAACGGCATTGTTTCGCACCCAATCGGGAAACCGGGAACGAGAAAGACGTCGCACTCAACTGCCCGCACCTGATACTATCAATGCTCCTGTCAAGACTTTAAATTAAATCTCAATTGACAACAGGTTTTCTTACTTTGCATGCATTATGACCTCAGAAACCGGACCCGCATCAGGACTTGTCACATTCCTTTATACAGACATTGAAGGGAGTACTCGCTTAGCCCAGCAGTTTTCTGAAATTATGCCGCAACTGCTTGAAAGGCATAACGAGATCCTGAGGGTAGCAATGGAATCCAACGGCGGATATGTTACAGAATTCACAGGAGACGGATTCCTGTCTTCATTTCATAATGCCGAAGATGCAGTGAAAGCGGCGGCGGCCATCCAGTCATGCCTTGCAGAAGAAGACTGGCAAGGCGCCGAGATAAGAACGAGGATCGGCATTCATACAGGACATGCCCAGTGGAACGGATCTCGTTATATGGGATATCTTACACTTGCCAGAACTGCACGGATCATGTCTGCCGCCTACGGTGAGCAAGCCCTCCTTTCCGAAGACACTTACAGGCTTGTTGCCGATCAGACGATACGCTTCGTGCATGGCCGCAATCGGTCATCTTCTGAGATCTCCTTCAAAGACCTTGGAGAAAGGCGGCTCAAAGACCTGATCCAGCCGATCCGGCTTTACCAGATTGTCGCAGACGGGATTCGTTCGGAGTTTCCTCTGCCAAGAACTTTAGACACCCGCCCCAACAATCTGCCGGTTCAGCTTACCAGCTTCATAGGCAGGCAGGAAGAAATTGCCAAATTGAAATCCTTGCTGAAGGAACAGCGGCTTCTTACGCTCACCGGGGCAGGAGGCGCAGGTAAGACGAGGCTTGCACTGCAGATCGCGGCGGATTCAATTGACGACTATGGAGGTGGCGCATGGCTCGTTGAACTTGCTTCCCTGATCGAACCGGAACTTCTCGTTCAGACATTGGCAAGTGCTCTTGGAATTAAAGAAATGACAGATCTGAAATCCGAGAGGGCGCTGGCTGAATCCATCGGCAAGAAGGACTTGCTGATCGTCTTCGACAACTGTGAGCACATGGTTGATGATGTTGCTTCACTTACAGAGTTTCTCCTAGGAAAATGCCCGAACATCAAAGTCCTTGCTACAAGCCGGGAAGCATTGCGCTGTCACGGAGAACGGACACACAGAGTCCTATCCCTTGAGTATCCGGATCCGAACCTTAAGGAGTCTCCCGAAATACTCAGCCGGTACGAATCGGTCCGGCTTTTCATTGAAAGGGCGCTGGCTGTTAATGCCAACTTCAGAGTGAACAACGACAATGCACCTGCACTGGCGGAGATCTGTGCACAACTTGACGGAATCCCCCTGGCTATTGAGCTTGCGGCGGCAAGGACAAAGGCCATGTCGGTTGAGCAGATCCATAAAAGGCTCGACAAGAGATTCACTCTGCTCACCGGAGGAAAACGGACTGCATTGCCGAGACAGCAGACACTCAAATCGCTAATTGACTGGAGCTACGACCTTCTTTCTGAGAATGAAAAGAAACTGTGGAACAGGTTGAGCATTTTTTCCGGAGGCTGGAAGCTCGAATCTGCCGAGAAGATCTGTTCTGATGATATAATAACCGAGGATGAGGTTATTGACCTGCTTACCGGACTGACGGAAAAGTCCATTGTCTTATATGATGAAAACACAGAACGTTTCAGAATGCTCGAAACGATCAGACAGTACGGTGATGAAATGCTGAAGAACAGCAATGAGTCCGAGTCCTTGAAGTCAAAATATCTCGAATACTATATTGAGCTTGTTGGATTCATTGACGGCAAGCTTAAACTACGAAAGAGTGACATCTCGGACTGGATGAAGGCCATGGATTCTGAAAGCGGCAATCTGGAGAAATGCCTTCTCTTGTGTTCTGATGGTTCGAGGCGAGAGGAGCTACTGAAGCTTGCATGCAATATGTCCTATTACAGGGAGATCAAAGGACAGATCCATGAAGGGCTTCGCTGGCTCGAAACTGCTGTAAGGGAAATCCCCGACAACATTACACATCTGCTTCAGAGAGCGCTGTTTGAGATCGGAAATTTCTGCCGCCTTTCAGGAAATTATGAAAAGGCAAAGTTGCTGCTGAAGGACAGCCTTGCCTCTGCAAAACTCATGGGTGATATTTCCCACGCGGCATTCGCTCTTAACAGGCTCGGCATGATTGCCTATGAGGAGGGGGATTTCGAAGTCTCTGCGGAGTATTACACTGAGAGTCTCGGATTGTTCGAAGAAAGCAATGACAGGTCTTCGCATGCAAGAGTGCTGAACAATCTTGGTAACGTAAGAAGTAATCAGGCAAGGTATTCTGAAGCGGCGGAAATGTATGAAAGAGCGCTCGCCGTAAGGAGAGAGACCGGTGATGTACTTGGCGCGGCCATAACCCTGAACAATCTTGGTATCCTTGCTTATGAAAGGGGCAATTATCAGAAAGCGGAAGAATTGCTGAGTGAGAGTCTGAGGATCAGGGAAGAAGTCGGAGACAAGGGAGGAATAGGGATCTGCAATGACAATCTTGGCAATGTAGAATACAACAGGGGCAACTACGAAAGGGCGGAAGAACACTATAACAGGAGTTATGAGATCGCTCTGGAAACTTCCTTTGATTCAGGGCTTGCAGAAGCTTTGTACAACAAAGCCAAGAATTCGCTTGAGTTGGGAAATATATCTTCGGCTGAGGATTACCTGAGTCAAAGCATTGAGATAGCCGGTAAGCTTAATTCGGGTTCTCTAATTGCTTCTCAGTTATGCCTGGCAGGAAGGATTTGTTTTGTGAAGGGAGATCACAGGGAAGCCCGAAAGAAATATGAGGAAAGTGTATCAATGTTTCTTAAGACAGGCAACATGAAAGATATATCACTGACAATCATAAAAATTGCCGAACTCCTTGCTCACACGGAGAGTCCCGGGTTATCCGCTATTTTACTTGGTTTCACAGAAAGAGAATTTGTCGAACGGAAAGAAGTAGTTTTTCCCGGCACTGACCGGACTGCAATTGAAACTACGAATGCACTCGCCGGTCAATTGCTTGGGCAGGATGAATTTGACAGATTGTTTAACAGCGGTAAGAGTTTGAAAATGTCAGATGTGGTAAAACTTGTCCTGCCGGAAGTGAGTTGAAGGCGCATTCTTCTGAGTGCAATCTGCTGCCTGCCGTATGAAATGTTGCATCTGACAGGCGGCGTCCTATAGAAATAGAAAGCGCTATGCAAAAATGCCTGCGCCGGCAAAATTCTACTTTAAAAGTGCCATCCTTTTTGAAACTGCTTCAATTCCGTCAACAGATATCGAGTAAAAATATACACCGCTTGGAAACCTGCCGCCGTCGAATAGCACCTCATGATTCCCTGCATTCTTTCTTTCGTTTACAAGTGTCTCCACATGATTTCCCAGGAGATCACAAACTGTCAGTCTTATACTATGACTTCCGGATAGCGAATAGCTTATTACAGTAACTGGGTTAAACGGGTTAGGATAGTTTTGTCCCAGTGAAAATTGCTGGGGTGCATATTGATTCGATTGATGAATTGCTGTTAAAGTTGTGTCTCCGTAAACCGTGCCACCAATAACACATCCAATTATATCGAAAGATATTTCACCCAACGGACCGTCGGCTGAACCTGACAGTCCCAAATCCTTAAAGTAAGCAGTGGGAGTTTGAGTATTGCCATTATGGTACTGATATCTCTTTCTCAGGTATGATTGATTCCAGGGCGCAGGGAACAAATCAATGTCAGTACACCGCCGAACCATTTGCGAAGGACAGGCTGTTGATAAACCACCGGTACCTGCTGACAGGCTGTCTATCAATATTTCATAAGGACTGTACGAACAACCCGTGCCGTTTACATATCCATAAAAATTACCTGTTAATGAATCTACTCTGTAAAGTCTGATGTTCAGTGATTGAATGTGCATTACAGGCAAACTATTGGAACTTCTGAAATATTTTTTTCCGCCTATTACAGTATCCGAAACAATCGCAAATTTTACTTTACAGCAATAGCTCATATTTTGATGTACGATATATGTCCAGGAATTTCCGATACTAAGAGGCATATAACTTGATGAACTGACTGCATTTGAAATGAGAATTGACTGAGCCAATAAAAGGATCCCCGGAATTGCTTTGAATGATGCCTTCATAGTTGGAATGACAATAGTTGAATTAACTAAAGCATTAAGTCCGCAAATGTCAAGTCTGAATCTCCCCATTGTAACGAATCTCCTGATTCGTAACGGCAGTTCGTGCATTCTCAATCTGTTCATGACTTGCTCACATCTTCTCAAGTCTTGAGATCAGCCAAAGCTTTATCCCCAGAAAATTCTTACCAAGATTCCGTGCCTGAAGTTCAAGCCCCTGTTTCGCTTTCCGGGAAGGATTTGCAGAAGTTGCGAGCCCGATCATTTCAATTGCAATTTTCAGAAACTCCAGCAGTGCGGCTTTATGCTCTGACATCAGAAGCTTCTCCCTTGAAAGATAATGCCTGAATGAATCTATTGCAGGCCTGGCCTGCTCATAATCCTCCTTGATCATTATTGTCTGAAGTATGAGAAGTTTCACTTGTATTTTCAGAATGAAATCACTGAAGTTGACTCTTGCAAGAAGCTCGAGCGCTTCATCATACTTCTCTCTGCAACAGAGTATTATTGCTCTGCAAAAATTTATCGTGTTCTCTTTTTCAGCCGTAAGATTTTTCCTGAACCTCTCGATATATTCCTCGGCATATTCGATCTCGCCTACACGTGCTGCGATCTTCACACTGTAAACAAAATCCGGATATAAGACTTTTCCGAGGTCCGGAAAGTGATTTATGTCGCACTCCCTTGTCAGCTCAAACTGCTCCCGCAAAAGATCAGTTCTGGAAAAATTGTTGTAACAGTAGGCACAGTAACCGTCCAGAAGCAGAAATGCATAGTAATTATCCATTATGCTGATCTCATCTTTGTACTTTTTCCTGTGGTCATAAAGTCTTCTGAAATTCCCGTCATTCTTTTCAATGTTGAGCATCACCATCAGATAGAGCAACTGAATGGTCGGGTTCGTATGGCCGCCAATGTCACGGAGGTAGCCCGTAACTTGTTCAAAAAGCTTCAGATCAAAAGTGACATTGAATTGCTGCTGATCATGCAAGATCATGTTGTAATTCCTGAGAAGGATCATGACGGAATAATCGGCAGTGTTGTTCATCTTCTCCTGCAATCGGTTCAGCTGCACTTCGGGCTTAAACGGTACGCTGAAATATACCTGTTCATCCGAGAGATTCATTCTGTGCAAAAGCCATTTCTCATCCCTTACCGTTTCAGAGTTCAGTTTCTTTTCGGAAAGCCTGAATGTGCTCTCGAAGATCAGTTTCAGTTCTCTCTTCCTTAGTTCCGCAAGCAGATCTGTGTCCTTTCTTTTCTCATCCTGTCTGTATCTGAGAAACGCCAGGAATTCCTTTCCAAGGGCAAGAAGGTCAGATTCCAGATTCTTCAGCTTAAAATAGTCTATATGCTTCTTGCCAAAAACATGTTCAAACACCCTTTCATTTGTAAGCGAAGGCTCTTCTAGATCAGGGTGGAAACTGTTATAGATTTCATAAAGCTTAAGCATCAGAGTGTTCTTGTTGAACACAGGTGATGAGATGAATTCGCCGAAAGTCTTCATCTCGTTTCTGTTAAGCGACGTAAGAAATGAAGTTAGTCTGGTCTGTTTCAATAAGCTCCCTGAAAACTATTCTCTAAAAATGAAATAGAAAATAGATCAATTTCGTCAAAATTGAAACATTCTAGCAGAATACAAGGAAATTCACTCCGGCAAGTGCCTCTAAAACCCCGAAAACATTTCTTTGGCAGTGTAAGGGTTCATGCATATTTTGCCGCAACTATCCGAAAGGCCCCGGGCATAAATGCTCTGAAGCCAGGAAGGATAATACTGAGAATTAAACCCTTAACAAGCTATGAAAAACCTTTTTGTTCTACTTCTGCTGGCACTCGCTGCGGTACTTCCAAAGTCAGCATTTTCAGCAAACGAGCTGTTCAGAAGTGCAGCTTCAGGCAACTGGAATTTAACTTCCACGTGGGAAATGTCAACAAACGGCGGAGGCGTCTGGTTTGCAGCCACTTCAGTTCCGCATGATTCAAGCGGAGCCACCACGGTCAGATCTCCAAACACGGTCACAGTTACAGTCAGTACAAGTTCTGATCAGCTGACTATTGAAGGCGGTGCGACTCTTACAATTAATAACGGGATTATTCTGACAGTTCCCAATGGTTCGGGTAATGACATTACAGCTAACCCTTCCGGCACTGTCAACGGTACCGGCACAGTTCGTACAACAGGCGGCAGTCAGGTGAATCTCCGGGCGGGTTCCTTGTTCAGCGCTCAGCTTAATGTGAGTTCAGGAAGCTCTAATGTTTATGACTTTTCCTCGCCTTTTGACGGAACTCTCTACGGGAATCTCATCATTGATTCCGGAGCGGTCGTTAACGGAGGACCAACTTCAGGATTTTCATTAACAATTCACGGAAACATTACAAACAACGGAAGTCTTGTAGCGACCAGTACAGGAGGCTTTCTTAGCATGAAAGGTCAGTCAATTGTGAATAACGGTTCGATCGTTTCCAGCGGCTGGTTTTATTTTGATTCAGTTACGGCGATTTCAGGAAGCGGTACATTTACTTCTGCAAATCAAAGCATTAATGCAAATGGAAATGTCACTCTGATGAGCAATGTAACGATCTCTCCAACTTCCGGACTTAGTGTGCAGACCGGTGGTGACCTGAATCTGAACGGATATGTGCTGACATTTAATTCAGGACAATTTGCGGCATACTCCGGATCTAGCGTCAATGCTCCGGGTACTTTCAGAACCCAGGGAAGTGTATCCGTCTATCCCGTCAGCGGGTCAAATTTCAATGCAGATTTTAATGTCAATACCGGCAGTTCGACCGGAGGGAACACCGGTTCCGGCGATAACTTCTACGGGAATGTAACGATCAATAGCGGAGCAACAATGAACTGCGGTGCGACTTCAGGCAGAAGAACCAATTTTTACGGTAACGTTACAAACAACGGAACTCTGACTACATCAAGCACCGGCGGAAATATAGTGATGAAAGGTCCTGCGCTCGTAAACAGCGGATCGATAAATGCATTGGGAAATTTCTATTTCGATTCAACCATTTCAGTATCCGGAAGCGGTACGTTTACTTCCGCAAATCAATACATTACTCCGCTGGGAAATGTTACTCTTATGAGCGATGTGACAATAGCCCCGACCTCCGCACTGACAATGCAGGCCGGTGCAGCGGTTCTCAATCTCAACGGGTTTGTAATGACTTACAATTCTGGAACGTTTAATCTTAATGCCGGGAATACTGTCAACGGACCCGGAATGGTCAGGACTCAAAACAATGTTGCCATTTATGTGGGTAACAGTTCTGCATTCAATGCAGACATTAAAGTGGATGAAGGAACTCTGACAAGCGGCACTACGACGGTTGACAGATTCTTCGGAAATATTACCATAGACAACGGAGCGTCTTATAACTGCGGAACCACCCTTGGAAGAAGAACTGATTTCTATGGTGGAATTACAAACAATGGCACACTTTACACTTCAAGCACAGGTGCGACCATAAGGTACAAAGGACCGTCACTGGTCAACAACGGTTTGGTATCCCTTGCATCAGGGAATTTCTACTTTGACACAACAGCAACTCTTTCCGGCACAGGTAGTTTTACTTCACACGCCAACTTTTCACTGAATGCAAATGTAACTCTTAACAGCACTCACCAAATGACGAGCATGACCGTCAATGCAGGAACAATATTTAACATCACAAACCGTCTGCTGAAAGTAACGGCTTCAAACCCGATCGGAGTTGTATCGGGCGGTACTATTGTAACAACAGGATCCACAATCGAATACAGCGGAACGGCTGCGCAGTCAATAAGCATTCCAAACATTCCATACGCAGGGCTCAGGATAAATAACTCAAACGGAGCTTTTCTTCCGGGCGATGTCAGTGTCAGTGACACTCTTTCTGTTGTAATGGGTGACCTGGATCTGAACGGCAAAATTATCACACTGTCCTCAACCGGTTATCTGACTGAAACTCCCGGCAATACAGTTAAAGGAAGTTCAGGATTCATCACAACAACAAGAACATTGAACGCTCCAAGTTCACTGAATGTAGCAGGCCTCGGTGCAGTGCTTACAACTTCAGCAAATCTCGGCAACACAACGATCACAAGAGGTCATACTCCTCAGATCGGTCCGTTCGTAGGTACGGGAATTCAAAGATACTATGATGTTACACCTTTTAACAACAACGGTTTGAATGCAACACTCGTTTTCAAATATGATGATTCTGAACTGAACGGAAACAATGAAAACATTCTTGCACTCAGCAGTTCAACAAACGCAGGCACAAACTGGACCAACAGGGGCGGCACTCCCGATCCGGTCAACAATGAAGTAACCATCAGCAATCTGAACTCGTTTTCAAGATGGGCGGCGAGCGATAACAGGGTAAATGCAGTGATAGGTCTGGTGATGGAAGGATTCTACAATCCTGTGACAAACAGGCTGAACATGAAAGATACAGTGCGGGTATATCTGAGAAACACAAACTCTCCGTACAGTATAGTGGATTCCGCGAAGGGAGTTGTTGATTCTGTACAGCTTGCCGTTCAACTTCTCTTTTCAAATGCTGCTCCGGGCACTTACTATGTTCAGGTCAGGCACAGAAACTCCATAGAGACCTGGAGCAAGTCAGGAGGCGAGGTGTATCAGCCGTTCATTACATTACAGTACGATTTCAAGACATCGGCGGCAAACGCTTTCGGCAGCAATCAGGCACAGGTTGACTCATCACCTTTAAGATTCGCGTTGTATTCCGGTGACGCAAATCAGGACGGGACGATAGATGCGACAGACCTAAGCCTGATAGATAACGATGCGACCAATTTTCTGACCGGATATCTGCAGACTGACATAACCGGTGACGGGTTCACAGACGGCACCGACTACTCAATAGCTGACAATAATGCTTACAACTTCGTTTCAGTCGTAAGACCATAGCTGAAAAAAGAAGGGTAATGCTCAGGGGAGCCTTGTCACATGCAACAGAGCTATTGTTGCTGTGCGAGGCTCTTTAATTTATTGACAGCACTTCAATATTCTCATTTTTCAATTGAGTCGTTGGTAAAAAAGCGAAGGGTTCACTTTTCCCTTCATTGCAACTCCCCTGATTAGCATCGTTAGTTCGTGCATGGGCAGTTGCAGATACAACTTACACTTGTCAATCGTCTTCAATTCACACATCCATATAATTCTTTTTAATGTGGTGTCAGGACTTTCCTGCTTGCAGCAGACAGGCCTGCCTGGCTTCAGACAGGTGTCCTGACGCAACTAGTTAACATGTGCCGGGACGGCAGTCCCGACAATACAAATAATGCTTTGTAATTAATAACATGTGACCCTTTCAGGGTCAGGAATATTGCCGTGATTGTTCTACAAACATTGAATCCCTTCGGGATTCATCTTCACAGCAAGAAAACTTATCACAACACAATTTATCGTCATTAAAAGCTCATATTTAAAAAGAATCCCGAAGGCATCGAATGTTTGCAGCATTGGATTCTTTTATGCACGATGCCGAAGGCATCGAATGTTTGCAGCATTGGATTCTTTTATGCACGATGCCGAAGGC
>CAZTQR010000043.1:0-27154 GCA_964615795.1 uncultured Ignavibacteriaceae bacterium | reverse complement strand
GCCGCACAAGTTCACTGCGAAAGACATTCAGCAAAACACAAGTGATTTTGAAGTCCTTAATCCCGACAAATACATTGCAACACTCAACAAGGATGCCACCCTCAACATTGAGCTCAGGATGGGCACGGGAGTAGGATATGTGCCGGCAGAAGACAACAAGCATGTTGCCCTGCCGATTGAGTATATTTACGTTGACTCTATTTTCTCTCCCGTCAAGCTTGCAAACTACGTGATTGAAAATACCCGTGTCGGAAAACGAACTGATTATGAGAAGCTGATCCTTGAGATCAATACGGACGGCTCGATTAATCCCGAGGATGCGCTGGTATATGCTGCAAAACTTCTGCAGGATCATGTACAGCTTTTCCTCAACCTTAACCCTCAGCAGGCTCCAAGGCGTGAAGAGCCCGTCGCACAGGAAAGGGATGAGCAGTTCGAAAGGATCAAAAAGATACTTCTGATGCCTGTAGATGAACTTGACCTTTCGGTCAGGTCACAGAACTGCCTCAGGTCTGCAAACATCAAGACCATCTCAGACCTCGTAAGCAAGAACGAAAGCGAAATGCTCCATTACAGGAACTTCGGCAGAAAGTCACTTGCCGAGCTTGGCGAGCTGATAGAGAACTTCGGGCTCACTTTCGGAATGGACGTTGACAAGTACCTGAAAGAAGAGACCGCGAAATAGTATAAACCTGATAACAGAAAAGGATCTGAACAATGATACACAGAAGAAAAGGCCGCAAGCTTAAAAGAACTGCAAGCCACAGGTCAGCCCTGATGTCAAATCTTTCGGCCTCGCTGATACTGAACAAGAGAATTTCGACGACAGAGGCAAAGGCAAAGGAACTGAGACTGTATATAGAGCCGCTTGTAACAAAGGCAAGAAAGGCGCTCAGGCTGAAGGATTCCTCCCCTGAAAAGAGCGTTCATCTGAGAAGGGAAGCCAGGAAATTCCTTGAAAACAAAGATGCTCTCAATATTCTGTTTGGTGAGATTTCGGTGAAAGTCGGCGACAGGCCAGGCGGATACACAAGGGTTCTCAAGACCGGCAACAGGGCCGGCGACGGTGCAAGAACTGCCATCATTGAGTTTGTGGATTACAACTATGTAGAGCAGAAGCAGGAGAAGCAGAAGGAAAAGGAAGCAGCACAGGGCGACAAGGCAGACACCAGGAAAGCAGACGAAACTAAGACTTCCAAAAAGCGGAAAAGCACTGAACCGAAGGCAAAGTCTGATGAGAAGAAGCCGTCGAAGCCGAAGAAGAAGAAAGAAGGCGCAGAAGCCAAAGCTTAACATATAATATGCATTTCTGAAAATCCTTTTCAGTTTGAGTAACATCAGATTGTCAAGGATTTTCTTTTTGAGAACAAGAAGACACAGAGGAAAATGAAAATCACATCAGCGGAGTTTATAAAGAGCATATACGATCTGAGAGCGCTTCCAAACTCTGTCCTTTCAGAGTTTGTATTTGTGGGAAGGTCAAATGTAGGAAAGTCATCGCTGATCAACACAATCTGCAACAAGAAGAAACTTGCTAAGATTGGCTCAGTTCCCGGAAAGACAAGGCAGTTGAACTATTTCCTTATCAACGAGAAGTTCTATCTTGTGGATCTTCCGGGATACGGATACGCCAAGGTTCCTGAGCAGATCAGGGCAGGATGGAGAAAGCTTGTTGAAGATTATATCAGTGAAAGACAGAACGTGAAGCTCGTTTTTGTGCTGATTGATTCCAGGCATGAACCCACTTATCTTGACGAACTCATGGTAAGCTGGCTTGAGTACTATGAAATTCCGTTTGTGATCGTCCTTACGAAGTCAGACAAGATCTCCTCCAACAAGATGCAAAAGCAGATATACCGGTCTTCGAAGATTGTGAACAACGACGATCTGTGCCTTGATTACATTCCATTCTCAATAGTGACGGGAGAAGGAAAGAACGAAGTTCTGAAGCTCGTAGAAGACTACCTCGACAATTGACAGCTGAAGCTTTTTTGCTTCAGCTTTTAGTATCCTATCCATCCATTAAATGGCAGCGGTAAAAATTCTTGCAGCCGATGCGGTAAGCCTGGCCGGGGCAAACCTCCTTCCCAGAGGAAAGTTCACTGTTGTTTCAAAGCCCGGGATCACAAATGAAAGCATAACGCGTGAGTATCCGGATTTTGACGTACTGCTTATCAGAAGCACAAGGAATATTGATGCTTCATTCCTGCGGTCCGCAAATTTCAGGATCATCGCAACCTTCACAAAGGGCACCGATCATATTGACATGGAGTCGGCATCACTGCTTGGAATAAAGGTCATAAATGCGGAAGAGGGAAATCACATTTCTGCGGCTGAGCACACTTTTGCCATGATCCTCTCGATTTACAAGAACATCTCAGTTGCGGACAGCCGTGTGCGTTCCGGGAATTTCAGAGATGCTGATTTCAGGAGGAACGAGCTCTTTGGCAAGAGTATCGGAATAATAGGATTCGGCAAAGTGGGGAGCTATGTCGGCATGCTGGCGCAGGCATTTGGTATGAGGGTCATTGCAAACGATACAGATGTAAATGTCAGAACCCGACACAAAGATTTTGAATTCAGCAGTCTCAGATTTCTGCTCAATCATTCCGATGTAGTAACCGTACACATTCCGCTTGATAAGCGAAACAGGGGATTCATAGGCGCAAAGCAATTCGCCATGATAAGGAAGGATGCGGTTTTCATCAACACTTCGAGAGGCGCTGTGACAGATGAGGATGCTCTTTTGGAAGCTCTCAGTTCAGGGGCAATCAGATATGCCGGAATAGATGTATTTGAAAACGAGCCGAACATAAAACCCGGATTTCAAAAGCTGAAGAATGCGCTGCTGACAAACCACATTGCAGGGAAGACGGAAGAGAGCAGAGACCGCATTTCTCAGATAATGTTCTCAAAGATACTGAAGGAACTCGGAAAGAAAGATTGAAATCACCGGGATAATGTCTTCAAATGCCCGTGCAGTAAGACTTTCCGCCTGAATTTTCTTAACATTTTGTTCATACTAAAATCTATATTGACAACATTTCACATTACTGCTATATTGACGCAAAATTACAACCCTTAACAACGAAACTGATTTATAATCATAAAACAAAAGGAGAAAAAAATGTCAAAGAAGCTACTCTCTGTTCTTGTTATTCTCTTGTTGGTTGCTTCAGCAGCAGTTCATGCTAAAGACAACAGGTCACTAAGGACACACAAAGTTTCAGACGGTTCAGAGCAGTATGACAATACTTCAGGGTACACCGTAACACCCTCAAGAATGGTCATACCGCCTTATCAGAGTTCAAGCCTGACTTTCAACCTTGTAACAACACCGGTAGCAACAGTATATGACCTTCAGTCAAATGCTGTTCCGCAGGAAATCTGGCAGGATCCGCTCGTACCTGCAAACGTTCACGCAACATTTATGTATTCAACAGTTGCAGGCTTTGCCACAAGGGCTTGCGCATATTTGCTGAGCACAAACTTCGGAGCTTCATTTGAGAATCTGGGTGATGTCCCGGGATCAGGAAGAAGCGGTTTCCCGGCAATCAGCGGTCTGGTCAGCGGCGCGGCAGTTATTGCAAATCACAACAACACTAACGGTTCAACAACTCACACCAAGATCAATTACGATCAGGGTGCAGGATTCGGTTCATTTACGGAAATAGATCCTGGTGTATCAACAGAAGGTGATCCCATTTGGGCCAGGGTGCTTGCACTTCCAAACAACAACATTGTTTTCGCATCATCTATCAACGGCCAGGTATTTTCATATACTAACAAAGCAACTAATATTGCTCCTCCCGGAACATTCTCCGGATGGCAAACTTTTGACGGAGACCAGGCTGAAGTTTATTCACTGGCTCTTGCTCCGAACGGTACGGTCGGACATGCTTTTGTTGGCTCAGACAATGTTGATCCAAACGATGTGTTTTACAGAAGTTCAGCAGACGGCGGTCTGACCTGGACGCCAAAGCAAAAGATCTGGGACTGGAACGAAGCAACAGACTCAATCGGATGTCTCAGAGGCGTTTCGATGGTGTTTGACAATAACAGTAAGCCACACGTAGCTTTCAATACTTCAATACTTACGGCAACAGGTTTCTTCCCGGGACTTCCTTCACAGATCAGGGTATGGTCACCTGACGTCAACGGCGGTGTTGCAAAGGTTGTTGCAAGCGATGCAACAGTTCCGTTCTTCCCGAACCAGGGAAGCGTATCTGATGCATTCCTTCCGATCTGCAGGCCTGCAATCGGCAGATCAAGTACACTCGGCGGAGTATTTGTCGGCTTTGTCGCAACAACAGGACAAACCGGAACTGACACAAGCTCTTATTTCGCAGGCTGGTTCACTTATTCAGTCAACAATGGAAATTCATACTCAACACCGGAGAGAATGACTCCTCCGACACCGTTGAGAGATTACAGGTTCCTCAGCATTTCACCTACCAGCAATGTGACTGGCAACACCTGTAAAGTTCAGATGTTTGTTCAGAGCGATTCGCTGGCAGGAACACACGTTAACGGAGCTCCAATCGGAAACGGTACAGGCGTTGGCATAACCACAGACGTTCTTCTTACAGGCATAAACACTGTTTCAAGTGTCGTGCCGGGAGATTTCAGTCTGTATCAAAACTTCCCGAATCCGTTCAACCCGACAACATCTATCAGGTTTGATATTAAGAAGAGCGCTAACGTGACCTTGAAGGTTTATAACTCACAGGGTCAGGAAGTTGCAACTCTTATCAACAATGAAGTTGTTTCAGCAGGAACACAGGAAGTAACATTCGGCGCAAACAACCTCTCAAGTGGAATCTACTTCTACACATTAAGCGCCGGTGATTTCAGGGAAACAAAGAAGATGATGCTTATTAAGTAATCGTTCTTTGAACACCAAAGCAAATAACAACCCTCACTCTCGGATTTCATCCGGTGTGAGGGTTTTTTTTGAAACAGTTTTTTAATCAACCTTCAAATTTTTAAAACAATAGGGGGAAACATGAAGACAGCTACAAATTTCGCTCTTTCCCTGCTCGTTATCCTGACTCTTGCCGCGGCAAATGTATTTGCTTTCGACAAGCAGGGAACAACGGGTAAAATCACCGGCCGGGTCGTTGATGCAAAAGACAAGGCACCCTTGATCGGAGCTACGGTCAAGGTTGACGGCACAAACCTCGGAGCAATCAGCGATGATAACGGTGAATACACAATCCTCAATGTGGACGTAGGTACTTACTCAATGACCGCTTCCTACATTGGCTACGATAATCAAAAAGTCACCGACGTTAAAGTTTCGGCTGACCTTACCACCCGTGTTGACTTTGAACTTAAGGTCACCGGGCAAAGTGAGATCACAACAGAGGAAATTGAGATTGTCGGCAAGCGAAATGCAATTCAGCCTGACCAAAGCGGAAAGATCATTGGCCAGGAGTTCATTGATAACAGCGGTATCAGAGGCATTGAAAACATCGCCTCAACGACAGCCGGTGTTATTCAGGATGAAAGAGGCAACGACATTAACATAAGAGGCGGCCGTGACGGTGAAACAGCTATTATCATTGACGGTGTGCTTACAACCAATCCGCTTGACGGAACCTCAACTGCATTTGTTTCAAACAGCGTGCTTGAGGAAATGTCGGTACTTACCGGCGGATTCAGCGCTGAATACGGAAACGTTCTCAGCGGTGTCATCAACGTAACAACAAAAGGCGGTACCGATAAATATTCAGGAACTGCTGAAGTATTGACAGACGAACTTCTTTCTAATGATGTGGCGCAGGGGTACAATGTTTACAACCTGGCCTTTGGCGGACCGCTCATTCCGAGCAAGGACCTGTCAAGGTTCCTTAATTTCTATGTTGGCGCAGAAAGGGACTTTTCTCTCGTTTACAGTCCGAGCTGGATCTCTGATCAGCTCCAACAGCCCAACAACGTGATCCCGAACTATGACATGAAGAGATGGTCGGGAAATGCAAAGCTCAATGTAGATCTGCAGGAACTGAACAAAGACCTTCCGGTTCAGCTGAAGCTTGGCATGAGCCTTGCTGAAACTGCAAGAAGGGGTTTCCTTCAGTCTTATCTGCTTTTCAACTCTGAAAGAAATCCGCTCATAAAGGAATACACGAATCAGTACTATGCAAAAGTAAATCACCAGGTGAAGTCAGATCTCTTCTACGAAGTCCAGTTCAATTATTTCAGGACAAAGTATGAGGAAGGTGATCCGCAGTTTCTTGGTGATTTCTTCAGATACGGTGATCCGAACAGTGTCCCGGGTCTGACCACACCGGGCGGTGCTATCGGTCTTGATGAATACGGAGTATTCGCATTGAACAATCGTGTAAGGAACTACTACGAAACCAGCAACACTTCATACTGGAGCACGGCTTTCAACCTCACAACTCAGGCCGGAAAGAACGAGATAAAATTCGGCGGTGAATACAAGTATCATACTATCAGGTATGTTGACATGAGGCCGACCGGTATGTACAACTCGATCAATTCAGGAGCCGAAGCACAGCTGGCTGCATTCAACGGCGGTATCGGACTTGCAAATTACTACGGATACGCACCCGTATATAACGAAGCGATCGGACAGATCGAGCTTCAGGACAATGACGAAGGCCGTGACGGTGCAAAGCACCCGATCATTGCTGCTCTTTATGTACAGGACAAGGTTGAGTTCAAGGACTTTACGCTTAATGTTGGTTTAAGGTGGGACTACCTTGATGCTAATTCATGGAGAGTAAGAGACCTTTCTGCAATCACAAGCTTCGGAAATCCGAATGTACTTGACGATGCAGACTTCACGGATGAAAGCGAACCCACATCGGCATTCAGCCCGAGGATCGGACTTTCATTCCCTGTCACAAACAATACTGTTTTCCATGCACAATACGGAAAGTTCATTCAGCTTCCGTCGCTTGAATATCTTTACAACGGATATGAAAATCTCTCATACTGGGTGAACAGTGCAGGATTCAGCGGATCTTTCGGAAATCCGAACCTAAGTCCGGAAAAGACAACGTCTTATGAAATCGGCGTTAAGCAGCAGGTCGGAACAAACTTCTCGCTTGACCTTACGGCTTACTACAAAGAAACTGAGGACCTGATCGGAATCAAGAAGTATCCTCAGCTTCCGAATCAGATCCAGGTTTATGAAAATCAGGATTACGGAACACTGCGCGGAGTTGATCTTTCCATTGACATGAGAAGGACATCAAGGCTTGCAGTGAACGTTGCTCTTGGTATTGCTTTTGCTTCAGGTACCGGTTCAGATCCGAATTCAGCTTCAACAGCGGCATGGCTTGGAGAAAGACAGCCAAAGCTCACTTCACCGCTTGATTACGATCAGAGATGGACAGGGGTCCTGAATCTTGACTACAGATTCGGAAGGACAGACGTTCCGAAGAACTGGATGGGTGATGTGCTGTCACAGTTCGGTGTGAATCTACTTTACACCTTTAACAGCGGCAGGCCTTATTCAATCAAGTCAAATTCGATCGATCCGTTTGCAGCCACTGGTGTCGGAGCTCCGCTTCTTTCACCTATCAACGGTGCATACGGTCCGTGGAACAACAGAGTGGACCTGAAACTGGACAAGACCTTCCCGATATGGAAGCTTGACCTGAATGCATATGTATATGTGATCAACCTTCTCAATTCGGAACTCGTCAACGACGTTTGGGAATCAAGCGGAGCGCCGGGCACAACTGGCTATCTTAATTCCGAAGCAGGCAAGGGCACGATTGAATCGTTCAACAGGCCGGGCGTAACTCCTGAGGAATACGTCAGAAGGTACGAGTTGAGGTCAAAAGCGGTTGTGAACTACGGACCTCCGAGACAGATTCGATTTGGATTGAGACTGAACTTCTAAACGAAATAAGCTTGGATGCTTCCCGGCAACCCGGGAGCATCCGGGCGTTGATGAATGAGTCTGTTCACAATTTTCAAATATTAAAAAGCTACCAAGATGATAAAAAAAGTATTGTTTTTCATAATCCCGATTGTCCTGGTTTTTGCCTATGGGATGAAGCCCAAAGACAAGCCGACAAGGAGCCAGGATAATACTGGAAACACTCCTTACAGGATTATGTCAACGCCTGATAATCTGCGTGCGGTAGATTCAAAGCAATTGAATGTAAACCAGATCAACACGTGGTTCAGGACAAACGGATCCTTTAACAGGGATCCATCGACGGGTAACTCAGGCTTTGAGTGGCCCAAAGGCCAGTCAAAGTTTGCCAGATACGCATCAGGTATCTGGATCGGAGCTGTAGTTGACGGCGACACTCTTGTTTGTATCGCTGAATATGATTACGAGTACCTCCCCGGATATGTTGACAACAACGGAGACCCGCAAGGAAGTGACGATCCTAACTATAGGATCTACAATTTGTCTTCAACTGATACATCGGATTACGGACCATGGAGAACAATTGCTGCCGGTCAGGGTGCTTACCTTGACAGTGCAGGCAATCCGCTCCTGCTTGGTTCACAAACGATGTTCTATTCCTACACTGACGGATATGCCAGTGCTCACGGAAATAACGCCGGAAGCACAGCACCTCTGAAAGCTCAGATTCTTCAGACCAACTGGTCGTACAATGTTAACGGTCCGCTCAGTAACATGTCATTTTCTGAGTTCAGGATAATTAACAGAAGTAATAAGTCATGGACTAGATGCTATATTGCTCTATGGACTGATGATGACCTCGGTGATGCAAACGACGACGCCACGAGCGTTGACACGCTGCTGAACCTTGGTATTACTTACAACTTTGACAATAATGATCCTAACTACGGAGCAGCGCCTCCGGCAGTTGGTTTTGACTACTTCAGAGGGCCGATTGTCCCGAGTCCGGGTGACACAGTCAGATATTATCAGCCTCCTAGCAGCAACAATCTTGTAGTTAAGCCGAACTTCAGGGAACTTGGAGTGTCAGCCTTTAACACATACACAAACAGTGACCCCAGTGTTGGTGACCCTTCAAACTTCAGGGAAACCTACTTCAACCTTCAGGGCATAAGAAGAAACGGAACTCCCTGGGTTACTCCCGGTGGAGATACAACGACCTATGCTTACTCAGGTGATCCCTCAACCGGTGCAGGCTGGAACGAAACTAACAGCGGGGACAGAAGATTCATGCAATGCTCAGGACCTTTGATTGTGAACCCGGGTGATACCCAATCAATCATTGTCGCTCAGGTAATTGCAAGAGGCGACAACAATCTTAAGAGCGTTAAGGCATTGAAAGAGGCAGATGAGCTGGCCCAAAGAATCTTCGACAACAACTTCGCAGTTCCAGAAGCCGCCAAATGTCCGAATGTATCAACTTACGCTCCGGGTAACGGAAAAATTTACCTCTCATGGGGCGATGAGAATGAAAGAAAAGATACCATTGTCAATAAGCTTTCAGGCGGTGTTTACAGATTCCAGGGTTACAACGTTTATCAGATTGTGCCCGGAACCAACGGTTCAACCCCTGAGCAAAGAACACTGATTGCTACCTATGATCTTATTGATGGTATTGGAGACATTAAAGACAGCGTCTTGGTGCCTGAGTATGGTACATATGTTGTTTATGTTGTTCAAAAAGGGACAAACAATGGAATATCCAGGTACATTGTACTTGACAAGGATTACATCACAAACACTTTCATTGTTTCAGGAACACCTTACTACTATTCTGTGACCGCGTATTATTACGATTCGATTGGTGGAATAACACCGAAGGTGAATGAATCGCCAGTTCAGTCTTGTGTGGTACAGGTGATTCCACAAACACTTAGCTCTGGAACTCAAGTAAACTATGGTTTGGGTGATACAGTTTACACAAGCAACAGAGATCTTGGTGTAATGCCGATAATCATCGAGCCGCTGAATCTGAGATCTGCAACTTATGAATCAGTTTACGGCGGAACCGTTGCCCGTCCGACATGGTCGCTATACAGGACTTTGAACGGCGGAAGCAGGGAAATGCTGTATGAAAATATTGATGATTTCTCCGGAACACAGGACACAGCCAGGACAATTGATGGATTCCTTATGATTCATCAGGTTATAAGTGACTCTGGTCTTGTTCCTGATCCGGGGCTTCCATCAGACAGCACGAAATCAAGACAAATCGCATGGACATACGATCCTTCTGGTGGTGAGTGGTTTGTCGGACCTGACACAAATGCTGTAAAGACGGCAAAGATAATCACAAACAGGCAATTCCAAAGCAGAAGCCTTGGTATGAGCTTCCCGACAAACGGAACGTTCAGGAACAGCACATCCAGGGTAAAGGCTAACGGGCAAAATTTTGTTCAGACGGGCACAAACCCGATATTGAACGGAGGCCCGTTGAGAAAGATACAGATAAAGTTCGGTCCGGAGTTCACGTCCAAAGCATACAGATATGTGCCGACGGATACGAACTATACGAACACTCCGTACAATAACATGGTTGATGTTCCATTCAGCGCATTCATGGTTGATGAACTTGATTCAACCGGCGGAGCTCCAAGGCAAATGAATGTTGCCTTTATGGATGCGGATAACAGCGGAACTTGGAATCCGAAGGGTGGAACAGCTAACAACTTCGAGAAGCTCGGAGGATACGAGTTCACTTACATTCTTGCGTCAGTTTATAACCCGAATCCGGACAACAACTACACTAACAAGAATCCCGGATTGGCAAGCCCGACGCTTGGATTCCCGGCCATGGATGTAATGTACGGATGGTTGCCGCGTCTAAGAAGCGGAGTGAGCCTGGAATCAATTTCAGGAACACTGACAGTTACACCTTACAGGATCACCAAACCCAATTTCGTTCCGGGCTATCCGATGAGATACTCCTGGAATGTGACGGGTACTCAAACCAATGATGATGCAATTGCATCTTCAAAGATTGACAGGGTTGGAGTATTCCCGAACCCGTATTTCGGCGGCAGCAGTCTTGAGACCGATCCGTTTGACAGGTTCATATACTTCAGCAATCTTCCGCCAAAATGTACGATCTACATCTATACACTTGACGGAATTTTGGTAAGGAAAATTGTCAGAGACAACAGTGATCCGAATAACTCCCTCGAAAAATGGGATTTGCAGAATGCCAATCAAATTCCGGTTGCCAGCGGTATGTATATCGCTTATGTAGATGCAGGCTCCATAGGTGCAAAGACATTGAAGATCGCGATATTCGCGCCGACGGAAAGAATTCAAACATTCTAATTCACTCATTGCCTGCGCCTGCAAAGGCGCAGGCAGTGGTAAAATGAAAAATAATTTTAAGGAGCAACTAAAGATGAAAAATAAGTACACAAACCTGCTAGCTGTTGCGCTGCTTTTGGTTACCGCCGGCAGTCTGCTTGCAGGCCCGAAAAACAAGTACGGGTTGTCCGCTGCTCGGGAGTTGCTGATTCCTGTTGGCTCCGTTGGCACGGCATTGGGTGGAGCGAATCTGGCTACCGTATCAGGGGTTGATGCACTGCACTGGAATCCTTCCGGACTTGCGAACATGAACACCAAAATGGGTGAAGCAATGTTCTCAAGCCAGATCTACATTGCAGACATCAACGTCAATTACTTTGCCGGAGCTTACAAGGTGCCGAATCTCGGAACATTTGCACTTTCCGTCAGAGCGCTCAGCTTTGGTGACATTCCTGTAACAACAGTGAGCAATCCTGAAGGAACAGGTGAGACCTTCTCTCCGACCTACATCACCACAGGTCTGTCATACGCAAGGCAAATGACTGACAGGATCACTTTTGGTGCAACAGCCAAGGTGATCTATGAAAAGATCGCCCGTGAAAACGCTACAGGATTTGCAATGGATTTTGGTCTGAGTTATAACGTTATCGGTTCGGGACTTCAGTTTGCAGTAGCTCTGAAGAATCTTGGCCCGGCAATGACATTCTCAGGTCCCGATCTTGAGCAGTTCTTTCAGCCGCCCGGGACTCCTTCAGGCACTCCGCAGGAGCCCAGGAACATTGAGCTTGAGGATGCTGAACTTCCTACAGCGCTTTCACTTGGCCTCAGCTACGACTTCAGGCTCGATAAGAGAAACAACCTCATCGCACACGGAACTTTCCAGAACAACAGCTTTTCGGGCGATGATTACAATCTCGGACTCGAGTACAACTATGACAAGCTCTTCTTCCTCAGAGGCGGATATGCTTTCAGCCAGGATAATGCTGATGACAGAGCTTTCACAGGTGCGAGTTTTGGTGCAGGTCTGAGGTATGGCGTAAGCAGCAGTTTTGATATTGCTTTTGACTATGCTTACAGGCTTCCTACCAGCGACAGATTTGACGCAAACCAATTCTTCACGCTGAAGGTAGGTTTCTAAACTCAACAACTCGAATCTATTTTCTCAAAAAGGTAATCATTGATTTGATTACCTTTTTGAGTTTAAAGCAAACAATGATTTCCAAACTACGATACCTAATCACTTTCTTTTTGCTTTTGGCAGGCCCGGTCTCAAAGGCAGACAACGGTCAGCTGTTCTTCAGTTTTGACTACGCACTCTTTCGTGATCCGGGCGGAGCATCAATTCTTGAAGTGTACTATTCGGTGCCGCAGAGACTTCTTATATACTCGAAAGACGGTTCTGGCTTCTCGGCTTCAGTTAAGATCGAAGTTGAAGTGAAGAACAAGCTTGACGGCAACATTCTGCACAGCAATGCTTACAAGACACCGTCGGTCGTTCGCGATACCGCCGACAAAAATTCCATGCAAAATCTTGTTGGTCAACTGAATTTCATGCTGAATCCCGGTACGTATGTCCTTACAATGAAAGGAAGTGATTTTGAAAATGAAGAAAAAGTTGAGACCTACGAAACTGAATTCATTGCCGACAACAACAGTGCAGGGAAATGCGAGATAAGCGATATTGAATGGGCTAACGCTATATCAAAATCCTCTAACGACAAGAGCATATTCTACAAAAATACGCTTGAGGTTATTCCAAATCCTTCCGGACTATTTGGCAAGAATCTCCCCAACGCAAACTATTACCTCGAGTACTACGGGTTAACAAGTGAGAATGTAGGCGAAAAGTATTCGATCATTTATTCTGTCCTCCTTCTCAAGGGAGATACCATCTTCCGTAACGTCAAGAACTTCAATACAAAGGCACCCTCAAAGGCGGATTACGGCACTTTTAAAGTGGATACTCTTCAAAGCGGCACTTATGTATTTGCAGTGTCCGTGATCGGAGCTGACGGGACAGAAAAAGCCTCCAGGGAGAAGAAGTTCTACATATTCTCTGAATCGGTGGTGAAAAGTGAGCCAAACAAGGCAGACGGATTTCTTATGAGCGAGTTTGCTGCGATGTCTGAAGAAGATCTCGAAAAGGAAGTGGAACGGATGATCTATATCATGCCTGAGAAGCAATACGACCAGTACGAAGTGCTGAAGTCACTGGATGACAAGAGGAAGTTCATATACAGTTTCTGGAAGTCAAGAGATGCAAAGCCCGAAACACAAATTCTTGAAACGAGATTCGAATACCTGAAAAGGGTAAACGAGGCCAACAAGAATTTCAAGGAATCATTCAAAGAAGGCTGGAAGTCAGACAGGGGAAGAATATACATAATCTACGGCAAACCCGATGATATTGAGCGATATCCTTTCGAAACCTCAACCAAGAGTTATGAGGTATGGAAGTATGACAATGTTGAAGGCGGGGGAGAGTGCGATTTCGTTGAACTTCAGCCCATGACGGGAGTTTACTGGCTTGTTAACAGCACTTTCAGAAATGAACTTCAGAATCCGAACTGGAGAGATCAGCTTAAACCCTGAAGATCTTGAAAAAGAAACTTCCGATATTCATTGCTGCATTCCTCTTCTCCGTGGCGCTCTGGATATACGTCAGCCTGAGCAAAAGTTACTCGCTCGACATTTCAATCCCCCTGGAAATCAAAACAGGAAAGTCTCAGGCGGTTACAGAAGACATGCCGTCTTCAATTGATGTAACCGTGAGGGGAAAGGGCTGGGATCTTCTCAGTGTTCTGATCTCAAAGGACCTTAAGTATACGCTTGACCTTTCAAAGTATAAGCGCGACACGAAAATCGCCACAGAACAACTCGTAAGCGAAAGAATAAACCTTAAGCCGGATGTATCTCTTGTTACAATAGACCCCGATACAATTGACATCGAATTTGACAAGATCCTTGAAAAGACTGTTCCGGTGAAGAACAACATAAAGGTAAATCTCAGAGAAGGCTACGGAATAGTAGGGACTCCCAAGCTCACTCCCGACTCAATTGAAATTTCGGGCGCCGCCAATGTTGTGAGCAAGATCAGGTACATACCCACGGAAGTTAGGATATTTGAGAATGTGAATGCGCCGCTGTCCGGAACTATAGCTCTCAAAGACACTTTGCCTAACTCGCTGAGGTACAGCATTAAGTTTGTTGACTTCAGATACAACATACAACTTTCTGCAGAGAAAACAATAGAAGATGTTCTTATTAGCGTGAACGGAGTTCCGGATGATAAAGAAGTGCTTGTAATTCCGCCAAAGATAAGTGTGTCAGTAAGGGGTGGAGTTGACCAGCTTGCCCGTATTGTCCCTTCAGATGTTTCTGCAATGCTGGAATTTGATGCAATTGAAGAGGACACACTTGGATTCATAGTTCCGCAGATTGTTATTCCCGAAGAGACCACTCTGCTCAAGTCTGAGCCACAGAAACTGCAGTACATTATCAAGAAGAAATTTTGACGGACATTGATAGAATACTTCAGGACTGAAGCACTCAACGCCTGGTCGGAGCTGAAAAAGCTCGACTTCAAGACCGTTTTCATATTGATTACTTCGGCTGTCATTACATTTATATCGATAGCTTTCGGAAGCCCCTCATTCTATTATGACCATTTCGGTACAGACAAACTTCTGTCCAGGATCTACTGGTTCCTTGCAGACGGTGTCATAATGTTTGCAATTCCCGCAGTTCTCATCAGATTTGTCCTGAAGGAAAAGCTGAGCGACTACGGTTTCAGGCTTGGAGATGTCAGGTTCGGTGTTTTTACGTCGGTCTTGTTTCTTGCGGTGATGATAATTGTAGTCGTTATCATTTCGGGCACAAAGGATTTCATGAATACATATCCACAGGGTGGAAAGAAGGCTGGAGAGAGCCTCGGCATGTTTGCGGTTTACGAGCTTTGCATATTGATCTATATGCTGGGATGGGAGTTTTTCTGGAGAGGTTACATGCTGTTCGGCCTCATGCCAAGGTTCGGATACTATTCGGTATTTATACAGATGATACCGTTCTTTATCTTGCATAAAGGAAAGCCTGAACTGGAGCTGTTTGCCTCGATCTTTGCAGGAATAATATTAGGATTGCAGGCCCTCAGAAGCGGGTCATTCATTTATTGCTGGATACTTCACTGGATCGTAATGCTCTTAATTGACTCCCTTTCAATCCTGAGATCTTCAGGCGCCATTTGATTCACGCATTCTCATTCTTAAATCCGTAAATAAAGAGCCTCAATGAAATTAGCCATCAATATAGACCACGTAGCCACTTTGCGCGAAGCACGGGGTGAGCGTGAGCCCGATCCGGTCATTGCCGCGGGCATTTGTGAACTTGCAGGAGCGGATGGTATCGTATGCCACCTGAGGGAAGACAGGAGGCACATAAATGACAGGGATGTTAGACTGCTTCGCGACACCGTAAATACGAAGCTTGACCTTGAAATGGCAGCGACCGACGAAATGCTCGGAATTGCAATTGAGATACTGCCCGACCTTGTAACTCTTGTACCTGAAAAGAGGAAAGAACTTACAACCGAGGGAGGATTGGATGTATTCGCAAACAGGGACAATCTGAAAAGGGTCATCGGAGAACTGCACTCAAAGGAGATTCCTGTCAGTCTGTTTATAGATCCGAAGCCAGAGTCAATAGACGGAGCAATAGAGCTTAATGCCGAAGTGGTAGAGATACATACGGGCACTTATGCCAATGCCCGAAGCGAGAGGCAGATCCTCACAGAACTCAGCAAGATCGGTTCGGTTGCCAGATTGGCAAGTGAGCAGGGCCTTGTTGTAACTGCAGGCCACGGTTTAAACTACACAAATGTACAACCAATACTGAACATATCCGAGATCCAGGAGATAAGTATAGGCCACTCAATCATTTCAAGAGCCGTGTTCACAGGGCTTCACAAAGCCGTGGAGGAAATGCTCAGAATAGTAAGAAGCAGCCGCTGACGGGAAAATTGAAGAGCGAGCTGACAGCAAGAGGGCTGGTAAAGGAATACAAGAAGAGAAAAGTTGTCAATAACGTATCTCTGTCGCTCAAGCAAGGCGAGATCGTTGGCCTTCTTGGTCCAAACGGCGCAGGCAAGACGACAACATTCTACATGATCTGCGGCATCGTAAAGCCCAATGAAGGGGTTATTGAACTGGACAAAGAAGAGATAACAATGCTTCCTATGTACAAACGCGCACGTCTCGGAATCGGTTATCTGCCGCAGGAAGCTTCAGTGTTCAGGAGAATGAGCGTGTATGACAATATAATGTCGATACTCGAGTTCAGCAAACCGGGTAAGGCTGAACGGCAAAAGAGGGCGGAGGAACTTATTGCCGAATTCAAGCTGGAAAAAGTGAGGGATTCCAAGGGTTATGTTCTTTCGGGCGGTGAAAGGCGAAGGACTGAGATCGCAAGATGCCTTGCTTCGGATCCAAAGTTCATTTTGCTTGATGAACCTTTCGCCGGGATTGATCCGATAGCATCAGAGGAGATCATGAGAATTGTGCAGAATCTTAAGAATGAAGGGATAGGAATATTAATTACAGATCACAACGTTCATGAAACTCTCTCAATTGTTGACAGGGCTTACATTCTTATTGACGGAAAGATATTCAGATCCGGAATTGCAAAGGAACTTGCTGAGGATGAAATGGTGAGGAAATACTATCTGGGGGAAAACTTCAGCCTGGACAGATACTTGCTGAAGAGCAGGGGAGCTGAATGAAGCAATCATTTCTTGTCCGAAGAAGGCGAATCCTTCTTTACTGCAGAAGGGGCCGGCTCTGACTTGCCCGAATCTTTGCTTGCCGGAGTGCTTTCCTTTGAAGGTGTTGTCTTTGTTTCCGATGCACTGGAAGCGGGTTTCGGCGAACCGGAGTCCTTTTTCACATAATCAGTCAGATAGAATCCGCTTCCCTTGAAGATCAATCCGCTCCCTGAGCCGATGAGTCTCTGCAATGCATCCTTTCCGCATTCCGGACAGGTCTTCAGTTTGTCTTCTTTCATTGACTGTATGACCTCAAACTCATGCCCGCAGTCACTGCATCTGTATTGGTAGGTTGGCATTATTTTACTGCTCCCAGAAATTCCCTTTTTGCTTTCTCATATTCCTCCTGAGTAATAAGTCCTTCATCAAGCGCTTCCTTAAACTCACGGAGCTTGTTCTTTGAAACGTTCTGAATGTTCGATGTTGTACCGGCTGAGGAATCAAAAGACACGTTTTCAGGAGCCGACGATGAAAGTATCTCTTCCACCCGAAGAACTCTCTTCATGCCGTCTCCGGCAAGCCTGGAGATCTCTTCCGGGTTGTTCTTCATCCGGATCACTCTCTGCTCAAATGCCGCTCTCTCATTCAAAGAAACCTTGTCCTCAATCTCTTTGGACAGGCTTCTGAGGATCTTGTACTGATAGGTCTCGATCTTTCGCTTAGCATCACCGGAGATCTCAAATTCATTTGGCTTGTAAATCTCATCATAATAGTATTCATACAATGCAAGCATTTCAGCAAGTTTGCCGGCTTTGAAGAAACGTGACTGAACCTCCTCTGCATCTTTCAGTATCCTGTATCGGAGAGCATCTTTTCCTTGCTCTTCAAAAAGCCTGCTTACCAGCCTTGATTCTATTCCAAGCTGTTCCACCCTCTTGACTGTTATGCCTTCCTGCTTGGTGTATTTGTAAATAGCTCTGGATGATTCTGTTTCCGGTATTATGTCGAATACTCCGAATATCAATCCCATCAGATATGCCTTATATGCCTCGTCAAGGCGAACTCTCTCTTCATCATTCAAAGGGATTATGTCGTGATAGATGAAATAGTTCTTGTTGATGTGCAGGTCCACATTGTGGTTCTGGGAAAGATGCTTGTAGTAAGGCTTCATCTCTTCAGCCACGGTGTAAGAGTAGAACAGAGGAAAGCCCGCCCATTCTGAATAGAAAGTAATGCATGAATTGTCTGCCGAATCCTTGAACTCAACCGCCGAGCCGGCTATGGATTGTATCAGGCTTTGGAACTTCCTGAACGAAGGACTGTCCGTCTTTATTCCAATGTAAAATTTCTTTGCGGATTCATCGAGTTTAAAACTTCCCGGAATCTCCCTTGTCCTTAGCCACGGAAATGCCTGGCTTAACATGCCCCGGATCTTCGACTCGCTCCTGATAGGATCCTTTTCAAACAGCATTTCGGTGATGTTGTAATCTTCCTTTATGCCGTCAAACTGTTTGCGGGCGAATGCAAGCATCTTGTTCTCAATTATGACAGCATCCCTTTCCCGGAGTATGTTCACAATGTCCGTCACATCTGATGCTCCAAGTTCCTTCAGGAGCCTGTTGGACAGATTGCTAATTTTCTCGGTTGCCGCCGCGCCTGTGCCGATGTACCTGTTGTAATATTCAGATTCCACGTCATCAGGTTCATATACAAGCAGGTTGAAACTTGTCTCCTGCTTTGAGATGAAGTAATTGTACTTTCTTCTGAAATTGTTCTTGAGCACGCCCAGATTTCCGGTCAGCTTATTGAGGTCGGCGATCAGTCCGGTGGAGATGATCTTGTCGCTTGCAGATTTTTCACGAGTCTCGATCAGCGCGAGTATTCTCAGGCATATTTCCCTTGCATAATACCTCGACTTCAGTTTCACAAGTGCATTATAATACTCATCCATGGTTGCAAGAACCTTTTCCAGGGTTCCGGCCATTGCGCTCTTGCGCAGGACATTGATCTTCGAGCGGTTCTCGTCTTCCTTGAGCTCCTGAAACTGCTTTCTGAAATCTGCATCAAGCCTTGTTACTACGGCCTGCAGGTCCTTGATCTCTTTCTCGTACTTCGGTATGTAGTCGAAATTTCCGTCAGTGAGAACGAACTGCAGCCGCCTCAGAAGATTTATCGCATAGAATACGCCCCTTGTGGAATCGTTGACCAGGGAATTGATCTTTCTTTCCAAAGCTCCTATATGGTTTCTCTCCCTGTCACCGACGAGATTTGAAATATATGATGACCTGTTCGAAAATATCTGAGACAAGTACATACCCTGCCGGTTCACATCGTTATCATCCTTAAAGTTTGTGTCGAACTTCATCTTTTCGCTGAGAAGATAGGATGACCAGTTAGAGCCGCGCTTGCCGCTGACAAGGTCGTTCTGAAGCTGTGTAAGGAATCCCTTGATGTTTGACTGCAGAGAGGTCTTCTCGCCGCTTCTGTAAAGAGAATCAAGCAGCTGAAACTTGTTCTTTGATTCCAGAAGCCCAAGCTCAGGCAGGAATTCATTTATGAGATATGTGTCAACTTCACTCTGTGATCCTTCTGCGTATGTCAGATAGTAGTTAACGATCTCCTCGCAAAGTTTGTAAGCGCAGGAGATCACTATCCTGTCAAGCGGATAGGAAATTGTCGCCTGGCCAAGGCTCGAATATTTCCTGGAGAAAGTGTTGTCTGTTATGGAATTATCGTCCGGCCAGAGTCTTTGCTTGTACTGAACGAGATTGACTCTTACGCCGCGTTTGTAGTTCGCAAAGTCGGAGTTCGAAAAGTCATTGAATATCGTGTCGGAAAGCATCTTGTAAATATCCTTGTTGTTCTGGTCAGACAACGAAAGGTTCTTTGCATTCTCTCCGTCAATTATGTATGTATCATCATATACTCCGGGCTGAAACTTGCTGTGCTCATTTTTCTTCCATGATATTTCAAAAGGATTCTTGAGATTGTAATACTCAAGTTCCTTGAGAGCCGCATAACCGTTTGCATAGATCCTTTCTTTCCCGTAGGACTGGTAGATCTTTGGGAGCACAATATAGCAGGAAGTGACAGCCTGGTTACGGAAAATGCTTCTGAGAAGAAATCCCATATCAAGAAACATTCCGGAGCCTGTTCCGCCGCTGACAGATGTGATCACATAAACATTGATCTTGTCGGTATTTACATTCTTGATCTTATGTATGTCCTTGACCTGATTAATGGACTTTGAATCTGTAATTCTGGACTTTGCGGAAGTAAGCTTTGCGACGATCTCGTCATAATTGTGATAGAAGGCAAGGCGCGCTGCAGGCCTTATCTGTCCGGCACCGGTGTTCATGGTTCCGAGTTTTGCGATCTCACCCGTAGTGCTCAGCCATTCTTTGATGTGAGGCACATCCTGTATTCTGTATATGTATTCTGACGGATTCACCGGGTTGAATATCTTTTCCGCCGGCTGAAAGTCAATTTCATTTATAAGATAATCCCTTTCCCTTGCAATCCCGCTCTCCTCGGAAGGTGCGTTGTCCGTGTCAATGTAAAGATAGGAAAGAATGGGAAACTCCTGAATGGAACCGTACTTCTCCACAAACTGTCTTCTGAGTCTCAGCATCACTTCCTTGCCTGTTCCTCCAAGGCCGATGATGATCGTCGGCATAAGTTCCTGTGTCTTCAGGTCAAGTTTCTCTTTGACCGAAAGATCCATAATGAGACCAGGATTTTCTGTATTTCCTTGGGTGCTCAAACTGCCTCCATTAACTTGATGTTGAAAAAATTGTGCTGCGGTATGAAGTTCAAAGCTCCACTACGCTCTCACCGCCGTCAATTCCGATTATGTTCCCGGTCAGCCAGTGTGAATCATTCTTGTAGTTGTCAACTATGAACTTTGCAATCTCCTGAGGTTGTGTGAGAATCTTTGCAGGATTTCGTTGCAGTGCATTTTCGATGATCTTGTTGCTGTTCGGGATCTTCCTCAGTGCAGGTGTGTCAGTAACTCCGGCGCGTATCGCATTCACTGCAATTCCCTTTGAACCGAGTTCCATTGAAAGCTGACGAATGAACGATTCAAGGCAGGCTTTCGCAGCGGAAACTATCCCGTAAAACTCAATTTGCCTCGAACCGCCGGATGAAGTCATTCCGTAGATCTTACCGCCGCTCTTCATCAGCTTGTTGTTCATGATGTCCTGAGTCCAGTAAACGAGGCTGTTTGCCATCACATCAAGCGTCATCTCGATCTGTTTCTGATTTGCCGCGCCATTCGGATCTTCGGCTATAAGAGGTTTGAGAGTGCCGAATGCAAGAGAATGCACAAGAATCCTGATTGTAGGGCTGTCGTTCTTCTTCGAGAATATGTTCAGAATCTCTGATATGACCTCGCCTCTCTTGACAGAATCCGCCGCATTGACATTGAAAAAATGGGCCTCGGCACCCGAGGACCGGATGTCTTCAATAAGTTGGTCAACATCAGGTTTTGTGCTTGCCCTGTCAAGATGCACACCAATTATGTTGACACCGTCTGCAGCAAGCGCAAGCGCTATTTCCTTACCAAATCCGCTGGAAGCTCCGAGAATCAATGCGTAGTAGTTGCCCATCCTGATGAAATGATAATGTCGTTAAATGAGTGTATGAGGCGAAAAAGCCAGAATTTACCTTGATTTGAGGGCTATTATAGTCATACTCAAACTTATTATAAATAGAAAAATCATCACGATCATGAAGGAAGACACTGTCCAGAAGCCGGCCACTAGTCCCCATACTATGAAGAGCCAGATTATTGACACAATGAAGAACAGATTCCAGCTCAGAAGCAGTGATTGCCTTGTTGACTTCTTCTTATGGAATGTCTTGAATAATGTCATCACAAATATGAAAAAGAATAAAGCCAGCCCCAGAATGCTCAGAAGGATATAGACAAAAAGCTTTGTGTTTGTCATTGTGTTTTCCTGAGTCTCTTCTGCAAGGAGCGAATCAATTCTCTTAACCGTATCCGGTACATTTGTTTGTACGGGTGCAGACTGCTGAATGATAGTGTCTATCTGAAGTCCCTTTGCAACCGTGTCTGCAGATGTCTTTGCATTGGAACCGGACGATGTATCCTGCGGGCGGGCAGAACCGAAGAAAAACAGCAGTATCAGAACTGCGGTAAAAAAAAGTGTTGCCGTTCTTCCTAAGGATCCTCTTCCGGTATTATTCATGCTGTCTATTCTGTTATCAGTTGTCATCTTTCTTCAGGCTGTCAATGAATCCCGTGTCATAATCGTTATTCAGGAAATTTTCATTTGTCATGATCATCTGATGAAAGGGGATTGTGGTCTTGATTCCTTCAACAATGAACTCGTCAAGCGCCCGCAGTGCCTTCCTGACTGCTTCTTCCCGCGTTTCCGCGTAGGTTATGAGTTTTCCGATCATCGAGTCATAGAAAGGCGGAATCCTGTATCCGGTATAGCAATGAGTATCAACGCGCACGCCGGGGCCGCCGGGCTGATTGAATGCCGTAACCAGGCCGGGAGAGGGTCTGAACCCGTTAGCCGGGTCCTCTGCATTGATTCTGCATTCTATCGAGTGGCCGTGCATCCTGATCTTCTTTTTTGCAAGCTTCTCTCCGTTGGCAATTCTTATCTGCTCCCTTATGAGGTCATATCCTGTTATCATTTCTGTAACGGGATGTTCGACCTGAATCCTCGTATTCATTTCCATGAAGTAGAATTCCCTGTTTATGTCAACAAGGAATTCGATTGTTCCTGCGCCAATATAATTTACCGACCTTGCGCCCGCTATCGCAGCTGCCGACATCCTTTCTCTGATGTCTTCATCAATTATGGGTGAAGGCGACTCTTCCACAAGTTTCTGATGCCTTCTCTGTATTGAACAATCGCGCTCGCCAAGTGAGATGACATTACCGTGTTTGTCGCCAAGGATCTGAATTTCAATATGTCTCGGCCTTTCAACAAACTTCTCAAGATAAACATCGTCATTTCCGAATGCACTTAATGCCTCGCTCCTTGCGGTAATGAAAGCATTCTCAAGCATATCACCGTTGCGCACTATCCTCATGCCCTTTCCGCCGCCACCGGCCGACGCTTTTATCATTACGGGATAACCGATCTGCTCTGCGATCTCGCGCGCTTCATCAATTCCGTTAACAACGCCGTCACTTCCGGGAACCACCGGCACCCCTGCGGCCTTCATTGTATCTTTTGCAAAGGATTTGTTTCCCATTGCAGTGATCATGGATGGCAGCGGGCCGACGAAGTTCAGCCGAGAGTCAATGCATATCTCTGCAAACTCGGCATTCTCGGCAAGGAAGCCGTATCCGGGATGAATCGCATCTGCATTTGTTATTGAAGCTGCCGAAAGAATTCGCGGAATGTTCAGGTAACTTTCTTTGGAGGGGGAGCCGCCTATGCATACGGCCTCATCTGCAAATCTCACATGCAGAGAATCTTTGTCAGCGTCGGAATAGACTGCCACGGTTTTGATTCCCATTTCTTTGCATGTCCGGATTATCCTGAGCGCTATCTCGCCTCTGTTTGCAATTAACAGTTTCTTGATCATGGGAAGTAAAAGTCCTCTGCTTAGAAATTTTGGCTTAGCCTGTCAGTGCTTTTCAATGTGGAACAAAGGCTGATTGTATTCCACAGGTTGTGCATTTTCAACTAGTATCTTGACGATCTTACCCGATACTTCAGACTCTATCTCATTCATGAGTTTCATGGCTTCAATAATACAAAGCACCGAGCCCGGGCTAACCATGCTTCCGACAGCCACATACGGGTCTGCGTCAGGTGAAGGAGCCCTGTAGAATGTTCCTACCATGGGAGACTTGACCTCAAAGATATTCTCGCTTTTGGGTTCATTTGTGCTCAGTTCAGCCGGCTTTTCTGTTCCGCCGCCGGAAACCTGAGGTTCAGCTACTACGGCAGGCAATGCTTGCGGCGCTACTGCAAGCGGTGCAAGCCCTGCGGCGATCTTTGGCCTGGGCTTGGAAAGCCTCAGGCGAGTGCCTTCCTCCTCAATCTCCAGTTCGGCTACTCCGCTTGAATCCAACAGCTTTATAATGCGCTTCAGATAGTTAATGTCCATTTTCATGGTTTGCTTGGGTTAAATTGGAGAATATGAGGATCAGGACTTAGCTCTTTCGATGTACTCACCGGTTCTTGAATCAACTCTGATAACATCACCCTCATTTATGAACAGGGGAGCGTTAACAGTTGCGCCGGTCTCCACTGTAACTTGTTTAGAAGCTCCTGTAGCCGTGTCGCCTTTCACGCCCGGAGGCGCTGAAACCACCTTCAGATATACATGGGGCGGCATTTCCGCCGAGAGTGGCTTAGAATTGTGTGAATAGATCTGAATTACTTCGCCTTCTTTCAGATAGTTGCCGCTCTTGCCGAAAATATCTCCCGGAATCGTAACCTGGTCATATGTCTCGCTGTTCATGAAAACAAAGTCATCTCCGTCTTTGTACAGATACTGGAAATCACCGGACTCCAGCCTCTCAATCTGAATCTCCTCTCCGGATCTGAACCTGTTCTCAATAGTCTTGCCGTTCTTCAGGTTCTTTAATTTTACCTGGTAAAATGCCCTCAGATTCCCCGGTGTCCGGTGCTCCACGGAGACTACAGAGTGAAGGTCGTTATTGAAATTGATTATAAGACCCGTTCTAAGGTCAGAAGTTGTCGCCATTATGTGGGAATTCGTATTTGGTTTTGATTTATTGCAAAATAGACAATAGCGCAGGGAAAATCAATTGAGTGCAATGTCGCAATTCACTGAAATCTCTATTGTTTTGGAAGAAAAAGCCGGACTTTTTAACAAAACACGGCATAAATCCGGCAATTTGTGTCAGATTACATCTGCTCGGTTCAGCTTCATGCTCCAGGTGAGCTGTCCGGTATGCATAGGTTCATGCCTTATTGCATGGATTATCAGCATTCGTTTTGACTTATCGCCTCCAAATCCGAACCCGAGGTGGTTTTCGCGGGAAAGTTCCTCATCACTGAGGTTTTCCAGAATCTCCATCGCCTTCTCATGAATGCTGTCCAGGGTCGAGATCAGCTCACTGAGTGTGGGCTTTGTCTTTATGTCAGATGGATCAGTGCCTATGCCGTATTCTTCCAGCCAGGGCACGCCGGAGTCGGTATTTCCTATTCCCTTCAGGATCAGCGTATTTTCAGTCCAGCAAAGGTGCCCTATGAGCCATGAAACTGTATTGAGTTTAACACCGTCAAATTCGAATTGCTTTTCGATGTCAATGTCCTGCAGCTGATTAACAAAGAACTTCGTAAGACTTCTTACAGACCTGTAAACATCTGCAAGTGCCTTAGACTCTGTATTCTGAACCATAGTTGTCTTGAATAGTTTTCGGCGTTTGTTTTGGGATATGTTACGGCCTGTTGGATAAAAAGATTCTAAAGAATTGAACAAGTTGCAATCCACTAAATTCTGTAAAAGTACTCAACTCTGATCAAGCGCAGGCAAATCACAGTATGGAGAAAAGTTCGGTCTTGGTGTGATTGCAGATTGCGTACTGAAGGACATACATTTTTGAATATTCATATGCAAGAATGCCTTCATCAATTGCGCAATCAGGTAGTATGTGGGCGGGTTTGTAAATTGAAACTCAGGCGGCTATTGAGTAATTTCATCAAATTAATCACAAACAAAACAGCTCACGGAGGTAAAATGGCATTGAAAGTCGGAGTAAACGGATTCGGAAGAATTGGGAGGCTTGTGGTAAGAAGGATGCTCGCGCTTGGAGGATTTGATATCGTAGCGATAAACGATCTTACTGACAGCAAGACTCTTGCTCATCTTTTTAAGTATGATTCAATACACGGCAGATTCAGCGGGGATGTCAAGGTTTCTGCCAACGGAATGACCGTAAACGGTGATGAGATCAGGATCACTGCGGAGAAAGACCCGTCAAAGCTCGATTGGGCTGGGGCTGATGTTGTAATTGAATCAACCGGTGTATTCACTTCAAAGGAAAAACTGCAGATCCACCTTGACAAGGGTGCAAAGAAAGTGATCCTTACGGCGCCGGCAAAGGATGCGCTGGATGCAACAGTTGTTTTGGGAGTCAATGACTCTGTCCTCACACCGGAAATGAAGATCGTCTCAAATGCATCCTGCACTACAAACTGTCTTGCTCCCATGGTGAAGGTTCTCGATGACGCATTCGGAGTTGAGAAAGGTTTCATGACAACGATACACTCATATACAAATGACCAGGGACTTCTGGATCAGCCTCACAAAGATTTGAGAAGGGCCAGGGCAGGCGCGATGAACATCATTCCTACTTCAACCGGCGCTGCCAAAGCAGTGGGTGAAGTCCTTCCGCATCTCAAAGGAAAACTTGACGGGTTTGCATTGAGAGTTCCGACGCCCGACGGCTCTCTGACTGACTTCGTCTGCGTACTGAAAAAGGAAGCAACAAAAGATGAGATCAATGCCGCAATGAAGAAGGCCTCCGAGAATGAGCTTAAGGGCATACTCGAATACACTGAGGATCCGATCGTCTCAAGCGACATCATCGGAAATCCGAACTCTTGCATCTTCGATGCTCTTTCGACAATGTGCAAAGGAAACCTTGCGAAGGTTATAGGTTGGTATGACAATGAATGGGGATACAGTTGCAGAGTTGTTGACATGATGAAGAAGATCTCCTGAGATCAAAAAGCATCATATTTCCTGAAGGGACGCAGTACTCAGTGCTTGTGTCCCTTTTTGTTTCAGCAGGCCGGAAGGCCAATGGCAGCCGGCTGATTTCCTAACTCGAATTAAACAAAATGGAAAACGCATTTCTTGTTCTGAGTTTGTTTCTTCCCAGACTTACTCTGATCGTATTCTATTTATTCTTTCAGATTCCGTACAATACAATTCCGCTCATAGGCGACATACTCCTCACAGTATTCTTGCCGAGAGTGCTGGTATTGATCTACATTGTTCAGAATCTCGGAACTGATTCACCGTGGTTCTGGATACACCTGGTGGTTGCCTTGCTGGTTTATTTCGGGGGCGGAAAGAAATTCAGGGATTTCAGAAAGAAGTGAGCTGCAAAATTTGTGCTCTCCGGTATTGAGATTATTGCCGGCTGAAATGCCTGTCAGGACTTGAAGAAATCAGAGGCGTGGATCAGATTCGAACTGATGAATAAAAGTTTTGCAGACTTTCCCCTT
>CAZTQR010000042.1:0-27211 GCA_964615795.1 uncultured Ignavibacteriaceae bacterium | reverse complement strand
AGTTTGAGGATATAAAGAGGATGGTGGTTGTGAAGTGAGGGGGGACTTAATTCAACCCGTTAAGCGATCCGTTCTGCACAAACACTTTTTAAAGATACAACTCCAGTTTTACGAATCTAACAGTTGCTGCAGATCCCGCAATTGTAAGAGCCTCCTTCACCCGTAAAATTCTTCAAGCAACTCGAATGGATTTTTCCAGATTGTATACAATCTATTACGGTAGAAATTTCTGAATTATTTCCGAAACATGACAAAAGTCATAGATTTGTATGACAGAGAATTCTTAAGTTTGTATAGAATTTTCATTGCGCAAAAACAGATCCAATATCAATAAGTATTGCCCGCGGGATGATTGCCCGATAATTGACTCTGCGGGTCGCGCAATGCAAGCAAAGCTTCAGGCATATTGCCGGCAAGAGAATGGAACCCGGCCCAAATCAGTAGTTCCGTTTATAGATATATTACAATTAACTTAGAACATTACAATTAGAATTAGTGCAATAAACAGGCAGGGAAGAAATGAACATGAGCAAGCTGAGTGGGAAAAGTTCCGTAACTTAAGTTGGTAATAACCTGCGGTGCGGCAGAGAGGAGAAGTTGCATTCTCAGTTGTTCCTCTCGGCACTGTTCAAAATGACGGCCATCGATAATGCAGGATGGCAGGTCATTTTGTATTCCTGATTAGCGAATAACTTCGTTTCAAAAATAAATTATATTAGATGCTATGAAAAACCTTTCTACTGTAATTGCGGCATTTGTTGTCATTTGCTGTTGTACAATGAATGCAAGCGCTCAGAACCCGACCTACATTCTCAATGCAACGAACAGAACACCGACACCCAGCATAGTTAACTCTGTTGAGTGGGACATTGACATGACCTGGACAAACTCCGGTGTTGCGCCAAATTTTGAATATGCGGGTGGTCAGTATTTCTTCGACTTCAATTCTGCTATTGCAAACGGCGGAACATTATCGATGTCAAATGCAGGTTCGGACTTGCCGACTAACATGCAACCCAGAAATCCAACAGTGTCCGGTACTCAGTTACGATGGGCAGTCAATACTTTTCCCGGTGCCGGGAGTGGCTTCAATATGCCTGCAGGAGTTGCTGTTACGATTGTAAGAGTTCGGCTTCAGACGACCGTGGCACAGTTTGCAGCAACGTCGCTTAACCTTGTATGGAGAAATGCTTTGCCAAATCCGTTCACGAAAATTTTTGCATATGTAGGGACTACAAACACCGACATTTCATTTTCATCGAATCACTTGATCAGTTTTCCGAATGATCCATTCTTCAACGGACTTGAGGCAAACTTCTATGCGAATACAAGAACAGTTACATACGGGCAGTATGTCAGCTTCTTTGATTCAACCCTGGGCGGACCAACAAGCTGGGAGTGGCTCTTTACCGGAGGAACTCCATCCACTTCAACTTCACAGAATCCGGCAAACATAAGATACAATACCCCGGGCGTTTATCCTGTCAGGCTCATTGCAAGAAAGACCGGATATGTTGACACGGTGCTGAAGACAAATTACATAACTGTCAATCCGTTCCCGTGCGGTACCACTTGGGTACAGATGATAAAACTTTCGGATGCCGGCAATGTAAATGACAGCTTATTCTTTGGATTGTCACCTCAGGGTACGGACGGTCTTGACACTTGCCTTGGAGAACAGGCTTTGCCGCCGCCGCCGCCAATAGGTGCGTTTGACTGCAGATTCCAGCTGCTTTCTCCAAATGATTCCAAACGCGATATTAAGAAAGACACAATCGGCAATCAGGTATGGTTTATGAAGTTCCAGCCATCATTTGCAGGATATCCGATCACTTTTACATGGAACTCGGCGGCACTGCCTACCACGGGATTCTTCTATCTCAAGGATGCCATAACCGGGTCAATTGTTAACATCAACATGCGTGAGCAGAACAGTTTTGTTCTTACAAACACAGGAATAACTTCTCTGAAGATTGAATATCTGTACAAGTCCACAATAAATGTGAGCGTGAATCCTTTCTGGAACATTGTTTCTGTACCTGTGCTTGCGGAGAATATGCATGTGACATCACTGTTCCCCGGCTGTTACCTTCCGGCATACAGTTACAACAACGGATATGTACCCGTTACCGATCTTGTAAACGGCAAGGGCTATTGGGTGCAGTTTGAAAATGCAGGACTGTACGGAATTTCAGGAATCAGGCCAACGCCTTATGAGATAAGTGTAGTACAGGGGTGGAATATGATCGGCCCGTTTGAAGAGAGAATTCCTGTTAACAGGATCGTTACAAATCCACCAGGAATCATTTCAACTCCATTCTACGGATTCAACTACGGATATGTAGTTGCCGATACACTGAAACCCGGAAAGGGTTATTGGGTAAGGACAACTTCTGCAGGTACAATGAAGAAGGATACAACAGTACTGATGGCTTACGGCGGTATGCAGCAGGACAACATGAACAGTTGGACAAGGTTTGAGATCAGTGACGAGGGCGGTAATAAGACTTCGCTTTATCTTGCAAGAGCAGAAGAGATAACGAATGATTTACTGCTTCCCCCGCCTCCGCCCGCCGGAGTGTTTGATGTGAGGTTCGCTTCCGATGCACTCGCAGAAGCGTTCGGGCAGAACCATGAGATCGGTATCAGTTCTTCCACCGGTGCTCTCAAAGTCAAGGCGTTCAATCTCGGAGAGAGCAGATACAAGATCACAGACGCGGTCAACGGCATTCTGGTTAACAGGGAACTTAAGGAAGGCGAAGAGATAACGATCAACGAAGGACTTGATAAGCTGATCTTAGTTGAAGAGAATATTCTGCCCAAGACTTACGAGCTAAGCCAGAATTATCCCAATCCGTTCAATCCTGCAACTACTATACGTTACCAATTGCCCAATGCCGGCAACGTAAGACTGGTGCTGTATGACGTGATAGGCAGAGAGGTGAAGAAACTTGTTGACGAATACAAGTCGGCAGGCGTGTACGAAGTACGGTTTGACGCATCAGACCTTGCATCGGGCGTTTACTTCTACAGGATCAAGTCCGGAACGTTCAGTGATCTGAAGAAGATGATCTTGCTGAAGTGAAGATAGCCAAATGGAGAAATGTCCGGCAAGATTGCCGGATGTTTCTCTGTTATGGGTCTAGGTTGAATTGCCGAAGATCAATATTTCTCATGAAGATTATTCCATAAAGAATTATAAGTCATCACATGAAATTTCTCAGACAATTGTTTGCAGTTGTATTAACCGGAAGCATCTTTTTTGCAGTGTCAGTTTCCGAATCAATTGCCACCGACACTGTTTTTGCCAAACCTGAATACAGATTGAAGGTAACTAATCAGGTTCTTACAGCTCCAAACAGATTTGAATTTGAAATAAGGATCAGGCATACCAATCCCGATCAAACCCCATTTAATTATGCAGGTGCACAGTATTTCTTCGATTTTAATCCTGCAATTGCAAACGGTGGAACACTAAGTTATGCATATTCGGGGCCTGATAATTCAGATCTGCCTGTGAACTTCAGGCCTAGAAGTCCTTCAATATCGGGTTCTCAGCTTCGCCTTGCAGTAAACACTTTTCCCGGGCCCGGCAACGGATATCTTATTCCGACCTCAAACCCTGACGGAATCAAAGTCATCAGAATGGCAATTACAACGACCGCAGCAAGTTTTACTCCGCAAATATCTGTTGGACTACAATGGAGAGACTCTCTGCCAAATCCATACACAAAGGTCTTTGCTTACACACTTAAGAATAGTGCTGTTAATACGGAGATTACCAACAGAGCCTGGCATTCAATAGACATTTTCCCGTGCGTTGCAACATGGACTAATCCGATGGTAATACGTGATGCAGGAAACGTAAATGATACTCTCAAATTCGGCATGTCCCCCGCCGGCACAAACGGCCTTGACACATGCCTCGGCGAGGTTCTCGTTCCGCCACCGCCGCCAATCGGAGTATTCGACTGCAGGTTCATACTGCCAAACAATGATGCCGTAAAGACTGACTTCCGGAAAGACACTGTTCAGAATGTCACATGGAGAATGAGCTTTCAGCCGTCGGTTTCGGGCTATCCGATAACATTCACTTGGAACAACCAATCGCTTCCGGCAACAGGGACCTTCTTCCTCAGGGATGAGATCACCGGAACAATTGTGAATGTCAATATGAGAAACCAAACAAGCTACACGCTTACAAACGCCGGCATTACTTCGCTGAAGATCGAATATCTCTACAATCAGACTCTGAGCGGTTCCGTGTCGCCCGGCTGGAACATTGTGTCTGTTCCGCTGAGGACAAGCGACATGCTTTACACAGCTCTGTTCCCCGGAGTTGCCTCCGAGGCATACACGTACAGCGGCGGATATGTCAGCATTTCAATGCTGAGCAACGGCACCGGATACTGGATGAGGTTCAACAATAATACAAACTACAATTTCACTGGTTATCCCTGGTCGCCGGAGAATATGATCGTAAGTCCGGGATGGAACCTTATCGGCCCGTTTGATGAGAACATTCCGGTCAACACAATACTTTCAAACCCGGCAGGCATTGTAAGCTCAAGTTACTTCGGATACAGCGGCGGCTACTTCAATCCCGACACGCTTAAGGTAGGAAAGGGCTACTGGATAAGGACCACAATGGCGGGATACCTTTATAAAGGAGCAACCGACAATCAGCCGGCAACTGCAGAAAATCCCCTTGAGAAGTTTGTGAAGCTGTCACTGAGCGGCGGAGAAGAGATCAGCGCATCACTTTATCTCGGCAAAGCTGAAGAGATAAACTCCGATTACAGCCTTCCGCCTGTTCCTCCGCAGGGGATATTTGATGCAAGGTTCGGCACTGACAAGATGGTGGAAGTTCTCGGGCAGAATCATCAGATAAGGATCACTCCTTCACAGAGGGAAATTGTTTTGAGCGTGGGCAATGCAAAGGGAATGAAGTTCAGAGTGAAGGATGAGATTGACGGAACGTTACTGAATATAGAACTGACGGAAGAATCTCCGGTAACAGTGCCGGCTAACCTCTCGAGCGTTATGCTGGAAATGCTTGATGCGTTGCCGCTGACATACGAGCTTTCGCAGAACTTTCCGAACCCGTTCAATCCCGCAACTGTGATCAGATATCAGGTTCCGAATGACGGAGTTGTGAAGATAGTTGTGTATGATGTGCTTGGAAGAGAAGTGAAACAGCTTGTGAACGGCTTCCGCAGTGCCGGAAAGTATGAAACAAGATTTGATGCCGGAAGTCTTTCATCCGGAGTTTACTTCTACAGAATGAAAGCCGGAAGTTTTGATGTGATAAGGAAGATGATGGTGGTGAAGTGATGTAAGTGATTGTAATTTGAAGAAGCAAAAATGCATTAAGAAGTTTTAGAGAATTAAAGAACTCAAACTGACAGGTTATGAAAAGCAAATACATGCTTTTTGGAGCATTGTTCGGATTGATTTCATTGACGGGAATATCATCCGCCCAAAATCCGACTTATACGCTTGATGTTACAAATTTCTGGATAACAAGCATTCCGGAAAATTGCTGTGATTCCATGATGTTCGACATTGATTTGACATGGACAAATGCAGGGAGCGTTCCGAACTTTGAATATGCAGGCGGACAGTATTTCTTCGACTTCAACAAGGCCTGCATCAAAGCAGGAACAACGTGGGTGATGAGGGTTCTTAATGGTGACCTTCCGGAAAGCATGCGTCCAAGAAGCCCGACAGTTTACACATCTACAACTCCTGGTCAATTGAGGCTTGCAGTAAACACTTTCCCCGGTGCAGGCAGCGGCTTCCCTATGCCTGCAGGAACTCCGGTAACAATTGCAAGGATAAGTATAAGGGCAACCGGAGGGGATCAGTTTTTTGCTCCGGATCTGCTTCAACTGACCTGGAGAAGTGCCTTGCCAAATCCTTATACAAAAATATATGCATATGTAGGAACTGCAGGTACGGAGATTTCCACACCTGCAACCCACACAATCTCAATCCCGAATGATCCTTTGGGAGGTGCGATAGCCGCATACTTCTCTGCAACCCCAACAACTGTGAATCAGGGGCAGTACGTAAGCTTCACGGATCAGACTTTCGGCTCAACTCCCGTTGCATGGCAGTGGAGTTTTCCGGGAGGAACTCCTTCTTCATCAACGGAGAGAAACCCTGTAATAAGGTATATGACTCCGGGGCTTTACAATGTGGCGCTTACGGCATCGAGTTCGCAATACTCAAACTGGACGCAGAGATATTCCTACATAAGAGTGCTTTCTGCTCCTTGTGTGCAAACATGGAGCCATATTGTGAAGATAAGGGATGCGGGCACGGGCGCTGACAGCCTCAAGTTTGGCATGGCGCCGAGCGGAACAAACGGCCTCGATACTTGCCTCGGCGAAGTTCTGATTCCGCCGCCGCCGCCAACAGGCATCTTCGACTGCAGATTCATTATGCCGGGCAATGATGCTGTCAAGACAGACTTCCGCAAAGACACAACGCTCAACACAAGCTGGAGAATAACATTTCAGCCGTCGGTTTCGGGCTATCCTATAACATTTACATGGAACAACCAATCGCTTCCGGCAACAGGGACTTTCTTCCTAAGAGATGAGATCACCGGAACAATTGTGAATGTCAACATGAGAAACCAGACAAGCTACACGCTTACAAACGCCGGCATTACTTCGCTGAAGATCGAGTATCTCTACAATCAGACTCTTAGCGGTTCCGTTTCTCCCGGCTGGAACATTGTGTCTGTTCCGCTGAGGACAAGCGACATGCTTTACACAGCTCTGTTCCCCGGAGTTGCCTCCGAGGCATACACGTACAGCGGCGGATATGTCAGCATTTCAATGCTGAGCAACGGCACCGGATACTGGATGAGGTTCAACAATAATGCCAACTACAATTTTTCTGGTTATCCGTGGTCGCCGGAAAACATGCCGGTAAGCACGGGATGGAACCTCATCGGCCCGTTTGACAAGAACATAGCCGTAAGTTCGATCCTGTCCAATCCACCGGGAATAATAAACTCAAGCTACTTCGGGTACAGCGGCGGCTACTTCAACCCTGACACGCTTAAAGTGGGAAAAGGTTACTGGATAAGGACAACGGCTTCCGGATATTTGTACAAAGCATCTTCGGACAATATTGTGAGAGGAAGTCAGGAAGATCCGCTTGAAAACTTTGTCCGGCTCGAACTCTCGAATGCAGACGAAGGAAGCGCAGTGTTGTACCTCGGAAAGCCGGAGCTGCTCACGGGCGATTACAGCATGCCGCCTGTTCCTCCGCAGGGAATCTTTGATGCAAGGTTTGCTTCGGACAGGTTTGCGGAAGACATAAGCAATTCAAACACTGTAAAGATCAGCTCTCCTGTAGGCGATACAAAGCTGACTCTTCATAACGCAAAGGGTATCTCCTTCAGGATAAGGGATGCAGTGAACGGAAGGATATTTGAAAAGGAGCTGACGGAAGATAACGCTGTTGTTATTCCGCAGAGTCTTGGAATTGTAGTGATTGAAACGCAGACATCCGTGCCGCTTACCTATGAACTTTCGCAGAATTATCCGAACCCGTTCAATCCTGTAACCGTGATAAAGTATCAGATCCCTGAAGACGGAGCGGTAAAGATCACGGTATTTGACGTACTCGGCAAGGAAGCGCTGATTCCGCTGAATGCATTCCGCAAGGCGGGAAGCTACGAGCTGTTGCTGAATGCCGGCAGTCTTCCGTCCGGAGTGTATTTTTACAGGATGGACGCAGGAACGTTCAGTGAGATCAGGAAAATGATCCTGTTGAAATAAAATCCCAAAAGAAGAAAACGAAATCTAAAATCATATTAACATGAAAAACTTTCTCAACATCATTATGCTGATCTGCGCTTCTGTATTCCCGCTTACAGCATTCGCTCAGAATCCGACTTATACGCTGGATGTTAATGACCTCACTCCGCGCCCGCAAATAATAAACTCATTCGAGTTCGATATCGAGATGACCTGGACAAACTCAGGCGTTGCTCAGAATTTCGAATATGCCGGGGGCCAGTATTTCTTCGATTTCAATAAGTCAGCAATTAAATTCGGAACCACGTGGGTAATGAGTGTTGCCGCTTCTGATCTTCCCACTTCAATGCAGCCAAGAAACCCGACCGTTTTCACATCATCAACACCGGGACAACTCCGATGGGCAGTTAACACATTCCCAGGTGCAGGTAGCGGTTTCCTGATGCCGGCAGGAGTTCCTGTGAAGATCCTTAGAGTAAGGATTGTTGCTAGTGGGGGTAACCAACAATTTGAGGAACAACCGTTGCATCTTGCTTGGAGAAACGGCCAGATAAACCCGTTCACAAAGATCTTCGCTTATGTCGGCACGGTAAACACCGATATTTCAACACCTGGCACACACACAATATCAATTCCAAACGATCCTCTGCCCGGCGGACCATTCATTCAGGCAAATTTCTATGCGAGCACTCGAACCGTCACTCAATTTCAATCTGTCAATTTCTTCGATTCAACTTTCGGTTCATCTTCTACATTAACATGGCAATGGTCTTTTCCCGGCGGCACGCCTTCATCTTCAACTGACAGAAATCCGGCTAACATTGTTTACGCTACACCGGGAACTTATGATGTATCTCTTTCAGTATGGAGCGGTTGCTGTAGCGACATCGAAACTAAGACCGGATATATCACTGTGCTTCCGGGATGCACTCCATCATGGAAGCAAACGATCCGCATTGCAGACAACGGCAATACAATTGACAGCCTAAAGTTCGGAATGGCCCCTGCGGCAACAAACGGCTTAGACACATGCCTCGGTGAAGTTGCAGTTCCACCGCCGCCGCCCACGGGTGTCTTCGATTGTAGATTTGTGCTTCCCACTAACGATGCCACTAAAACAGACATGCGGCAGGAGGGCAATTTCGACATATCGTGGCGAATGACATTCCAGCCTTCGCTCTCGGGTTATCCGTTTACATTTACATGGGATCCTGCAACTCTCCCTGCTTACGGAACATTCTACCTGAAAGACGAGATCACGGGAACGATTGTGAATGTCAATATGAGGAATCAAAACAGTTACGTTCTGAATTTCAGCGGACTCTCATCGCTGAAGATCGAATATTACTATTCAAGGACATATACGGCGAGCGTTACTTCCGGCTGGAACATTGTTTCTGTGCCGGTAAGGGCGCAGAACATGAATTACCTTTCACTGTTCCCGGGTGCAACTTCTCAGGCGTTTACATACAGCAACGGGTACATTCCAATAACAATGCTCGGCAACGGCGCTGGGTATTTCATGAAATTCAACAGCACTGCAGATTACCAGATCACGGGTTACTCATTCCAACCCGAGAACATGAATGTTGTTTCAGGATGGAATCTTATCGGACCGTTTGACAAGAACATTCCCGTTTCGTCAATTATCTCAAGCCCTTCGGGAATTGTAAACTCGTTTTATTTCGGCTATGCAGACAGGTACCTCATAGCCGACACTCTTAAAACAGGAAAGGGCTACTGGGTAAGGACAACCGGCCCGGGGTATCTTTATAAGGGCTCGCTTGACAATAACCCGAATGTTGTTACGTCTGGTCCGTTTGAGCGCTTCACGGAACTCAGGTTCCGCACAGGCAATGAAACAGAAGCTGGCCTTTACCTTGCAAAGCCGACGGACATCACAAATGATTACAGCATGCCGCCTGTTCCGCCGCAGGGTATCTTCGATGTCCGCTTCGGCTCGGATAAGTTCGTTGAAACTCTCGGGCAAAACCAAATTATAAGACTGAACTCTGCTGAAGGAGAAACAAAGCTTGCAATTCACAATGCCGGCGGACAAAGGTTCAGAATTAAGGACGGCATTGACGGATCGCTTCTTGACGAAGTACTGACTGAAGGAACGGAGATCACCATTCCTGCGGGATTATCATCCCTTGTGCTGGAGTCGTCGGGTGTTATTCCCATGACTTATGAGTTGTCACAGAACTACCCTAATCCGTTCAACCCAGTAACTACTATCAAGTATCAGATTCCAAATGATGTAGTTGTAAAGATCGTAGTTTATGATGTGCTCGGTAAGGAGGTCAGGTATCTTGTCAATGAATTCCAGCCTGCCGGAGCCTATGAGGTCTTGCTTGATGCGGGCAATCTTTCGTCGGGAGTCTATTTCTACAGAATGACCGCAGGAAGTTTTGAAGACCTGAAGAAGCTCATTGTTCTGAAGTAATAAACTGACCTGAAGATGTTAAAATCAAATTTTGAAATATTATCAACGAGGATCAAACAAATGAACAAATCAAATCTGGAAATTGCAGTGCTTTCTGTCTTGGTGATAATTCTTCTGTTTGCTTTGCTTGGATTTGACAGGGTTAGGACTGATGCCAATACAGTCTTCAATGGCAGAGAATTCGCACCGGAGAATCCCGGAACAACGGATGCAACGGTCATCTACCTTGATAATATGAACGGAGCCAATGATACAGTTGCGCTCAAAGTCCGCGGGTATAAGGTCTATAACAGGGGTACCAGCCCTCAGGGAACATCTGCCACCTGGTTTCAGGGCAATCCCGCGTTCTTCAATGCATACGAAGGCCCGACCACGGGATATGTAGCTTGCAATTTCAGGGTGGCATCTTACACCAGCACAATTGACAGCTGGCTTGTAACTCCGGGGATGACAATATTCATTGGCGATACATTATCATTTTACAGCAGATCAAAAGACAATAGCACATATCCGGATTCTTTCAGGGTTATGTATTCCGCGGTCGGCGATTCGGTCCCGGAAGCTGCGTGGACAGAGCTTGGCAGGTTCAAGGTCAGTACAAGCGGCTGGGTGCTTAAGAAGTTTGTTGCTCCTTCAACCGGAGGCAATGCAAGGTTTGCTATAAGATACAGAGTTGTCAACGGCGGTCCCGGAGGAACAAACGGAGAATACTCAGGAATTGACTTGTTGCAGGTAACACGCGGTCCGGGATCATGTCAGTTCACCTGGAGCCAGAAGCTTGTAGTTTCGGATGCGGGAAACAAGAGTGACAGCCTGAGGTTCGGGGTTTCAGGTTCGGGTACAAATCTCATAGATTCATGTCTTGGAGAGTATCCGCTTCCGCCCGCTCCGCCTTCCGGTGCTTTTGATTGCAGATTTATCTTGCCGAATAGTGACGGCGTGACAAGAGATATTAGGAACGATTCTGCGGTGAACAGAACCTGGCGTCTGACGTTCCAGCCATCCGGTTCCGGTTATCCCATACTTATCAACTGGAATCCGCCAACGCTTCCTGCGCTCGGTTCGTTTTCTCTCAAAGATGAAGTGAACGGTACTATCGTGAACATTAATATGAGGACTCAGTCGAGCTATTCACTTAGCAACAGCGGGATCACCTCACTGAAGATCGAATATGTGCTCAACTCTTCGCTCTCTGTGCCAGTATCAACCGGCTGGAATATGACATCTGTGCCTCTGCTTGCAAATGATATGAACTACAATGTACTGTTTCCGGGAATAGCATCGCACGCCTATAAATATCAGAACGGCTACATACCTGTTCAGGTGCTGACAAACGGTACGGGTTACTGGATGAAGTTTAACAGCGCATCAAATTATACCATACAGGGCAATCCTTACCAGCCTGAGTGGATCAATGTTACGCAGGGTTGGAATATGATCGGGCCGTTTACGCAGAACATACCTATGTCATCAATGCTGACAAATCCTCCTGGCTTAATTAACTCAAACTTCTTCGGCTATGAAGGCGGCTATGTGACAGAGGATACGTTGAAGATTGGCAAAGGGTATTGGATATTAACTACCGGAGCAGGATATTTGTACAAAGGAACGGGTGATAACCCGGTGTTTACATCCGGGGAAAAACAGTTTGACAAGTTTGCGGAACTGAGTTTTGCAACTGCTGAGGGAAAGACTTCATCATTGTATATTGCCAATGCAGGAAATCAGATGACGGGCATTTACAATTTGCCTCCTCTGCCCCCGTCAGGCATATTTGATGTAAGATTCAATTCGAACAGATTTGTAGAAACAGCCGGGCAGAATCATTGTATTTTGCTAAGCGGAAACGATGGTGAAACAAGACTGACATTCAGCGATCTGAACGGAATGACATTCAGGATTACAGACGGAATAAACGGTGAAATACTTGATGAAGATGTTTCGGAGGGAAAGGAGATAAGGATTCCCCCGAATCTTGGCAGTCTGATCCTGAAGTCCGTAACAACTGATCCGGTAACATTTGACCTGGAGCAGAATTATCCTAATCCCTTCAATCCTGTGACAAACATAAAGTACAAGGTGCCTTATGACGGAATGGTGAAAATTGCAGTGTATGATGTTCTGGGAAGAGAATTGAAAACGCTTGTTAACGGCTTTCATTCTTCAGGTGAGTATGGCATAGTTCTCAATGCTACGGATATGTCATCAGGAGTTTATTTTTACAGGATGACAACCGGAAGTTTTGAGGCGATAAGGAAATTTGTTGTGAGCAAATAATCATCAACTTCAAATAAAATAAAATCGGTAACTCATGAAAAAATTAATACCGGTTCTTTTTCTCCTCCTCGCATCAGAGTATTGCTTCTCCCAGCAATATGAGATCAGGATCAAGGTGACAGACGGATTCAATACTGATACGGTCAGACTGGGATTTGATCCAACGGCAACAAACGGCATTGATGCCGGCCTTGGCGAAACCGAACTGCCACCTGTTCCGCCTACCGGTGTGTTCGACGCAAGGCTTTACAGCGACAGCGCTAATGTCCCGCTCGGAGAAGGAGTGAAAAGAGATTATCGTCCGGGAGCTGTACAGCCATTGATGTCATATACGTCCTATCACAAGATCAAGTACAAACCCGGTTCGGGAACTTTCATAAGGCTCACTCTTCTGGGATTTCCGCAGCTTCCCCCTACCTTTTACCATGAGATAAACTTCAAGGACTTCTTCGGAGGCGTGGTTGTGAACTCAACATTCATAGCTTCTGATACCGGAAGTATTCTGATCTCCAATCTCGCTCTTGACAGACTTTTGCTTACGCTGAAAGTGCAGGACCTTTCTCCCGTAGAGCTGTCGCAGTTTCAGTCAAGTGTTTCTTTCAACGATGTCTTTCTGAGATGGCAGACAAGCTTTGAACTGAACAACAGGGGATTTGAAGTCCACAGAAAAACGGCGGAAAGTGATGAGTGGCAGACCATAGGTTTCGTGAACGGAGCAATCAACAGCAACGGACTCCAGGAATACGAATACGCGGACAGAGATCTGAACATGGGAAGCTATAACTACCGCCTTAAGCAGATAGACATCAACGGAAACTTTGAATACTTCTTACTGAATGAAATTGTGACGATTGCTAGGCCGGCTGAGTTTGCGCTTGGGCAGAATTATCCCAATCCCTTCAATCCAGCGACCACTATTTCGTTTCAGCTTCCGGAAGCCGGAACAGTGAAGCTGTCGCTCTATGATGCAGGCGGAAGGCTCGTCAGAACACTGCTTGATGAATTCCGCTACTCGGGACATTATGAGTACAGCTTTGACGGATCTTCGTTGCCCAGCGGAGTTTATTATTACTCGCTGGAATCGGGAGACAGCAAAGAGGTGAAGTCAATGGTCCTGCTTAAGTAAGTTGTGTTCCAAAGAAGTTTTTGTTTTTTGCGGATACGTGGCCATGCAGTTTGCCGCGCATCCGCAGTTCATTTGTGGGACATTTCTGTTACTAATGTCTAAGTGATTACAATTTCAAATGCGTTGTCTTGAGTTGAACACTTTTGAACTAAGGTCAATGAATGATGAACCGGCATCTCAACCAAAGGCATTTGCATAAATATCCGCATGCACGATAAGAGCAAGAGCGCTTACGGAAAATTGTGTACACTCATCTACGACCTTGACAAGCCCTTTGCCGGCTCGCAGGAGATCGGGTCATACACAAAGCACATTCCTTCAAAGAGCAGTAAGATCCTGGAAGCAATGTGCGGATCGGGAAGATTTCTCATACCAATGCTGAAGGAAGGATACAGCATCAGCGGCTTTGATTCATCTGATGATATGCTCAAAGCGTGTGCAGACAAATGTTCCGAACTCGATCTGCATACGCGGCTATTCATTGCCGATGTTACAAACTTTCGTTGCGAAGAGAAATATGACCATGTCCTTATCACCGCAGGTTCGGCATCTTTACTGACAAATTCCGGAGAACTGGCGGGGGCTTTCAGGAACATATATGATTGCCTTGTTCCGGGAGGCAGTTTCATTTTCACTTATGTCGGCACGGATGACCGGCCGGAAGGCGGCAAAGAATGGAGGGAAGTGATGAGTTATCCTCACGGCAGAGGTGAGATCACATGCAGGGAGAAGGTATTCTGCGAAGCCGGTTCAAACATTGCTGATCATGAATATATGTATGAACTATCTGAAAGCGGAAAGGTCATTGAAACGGAGTATCAGACACTGGCACTGAGGCGGTACAGCTTTGCCGAACTAAAGACAGCTTTGCAGGAATGCGGATTCAGGGGAGTTCACGAAGCGGAAGGATGTGACGATGAGAACGAATGCGGAATGGTGATATGCAGAAAGTGAATTCGCAAGGTGCTGAATGGCTTTTCCGAATCACTGCACCGTGTAATGAACCCGGTAAGCTCTGCCATTTCATATCAGCAAAGCATTTGTCTGCGATTGGAACCTTGCTGGTTGTTACGATGGTTAAGCGCAATGTCGCAAGTAATCTTCTGCAGCAATTTAAAACAATATCATACCCTGTCTAATGGTTAACTGGCAGCCGGACAATCTGGAGAATGAACTTGTTAAACTCGTGCCGTTGAAGGAAGAATGTCTTGAGGAGCTTTACAAAGTTGCCGCTGATCCTCTTATCTGGGAACAGCATCCGGCAAACGACAGGCACGAGCGTACGGTCTTCAGCAAATTTTTTGAAGATGCAATGAAGACGGGTTCGGCTTTCAAGATCATTGACCGGTCCGCAAACGAAGTGATTGGTTCCACAAGGTACTACGATCACGACCCGGTTGCATCAAGCGTTTGCATAGGTTTCACATTCCTTGCCAGAAAATGCTGGGGGGGAGAATACAACAGATCGGTCAAGAAACTGATGATAGATTACGCCTTCAGGTATGTTGACCGCATCATATTTCACATCGGAGCGGGAAACATCCGCTCACAGAAGGCAACGGCTAAGTTCGGCGCGGTGAAGACCGGGGAATTTACTACCCTGCGCAACGGAAAACCTCAACTCAGTTTTGCATTCACTCTTGAAAAGCACTGCTGGAACAATACAGGCAAAAAGAAGGGTCAGATATAATTCTAATTCATAATCATCTTAAACGAACAAATGCACAATGGAACAAAACAACAATCACGACGCAGAGAAAGGTCCGATAAAAATACTGCTCTTCTCCGCATCAATGCGAAAGGACTCGCTTAACACGAAACTTGCGGCTCTTGCAAAAGGCATACTTGAAAGAAACGGGGCGGATGTTCATTTTGCCGACATTGCAGATTTCGACTGTCCCTCTTACAACGGCGATACGGAAACGCAGTCAGGAATTCCGGAGGGTGCGCAGGCACTGAACAATCTGCTCAGATCATCAGATGCATTCATAATTGCTTCGCCTGAGTATAACGGTTCAATGCCCGGAATGCTTAAGAACATCATTGACTGGGTTTCGAGATTTCGTCCTCAGCCGTTCAACGAAAAGCAGGCTCTGCTGATGTCTGCATCTCCTTCAATGGCCGGAGGCAACAAGTCGCTTTGGTCTCTCCGTATTCCGCTCGAGCATCTCGGAGCACGGGTGTATCCGGGCATGTTCTCGCTTGCAACCGCGCACAAGGCTTTTGCTGATGACGGAAAGCTCGCAGATGAGACTCTTGAGGTCAGATTTGAAAACAACCTGACCGCATTCCTCAAGCTTGCAGAAGCGCAGAAGCATTATCCGTGTATCAAAAAAGCGTGGGTGGAATTCCTCGGAGAAAAGACGGATGTGTTAACAGAAAGGACTGAGTGAAGCATAATTCCGCTCCCCCGGCAGAGTCATAGCAACGAGTGCACGAATAACAAACTGCATCGTACCAACATAATCTGAATGCACAACAGATCCCGTTCATTTGTGTATTCGTGGCAATTGCTTTTAACAGCAGAGTCATAGCAACGAATGCACGAATAACAAACTGCATAGCACTAACATAATCTGAATGCACAACAGATCCCGTTCATTTGTGTATTCGTGGCAATTGCTTTTAACAGCAGAGTCATAGCAACGAATGCACGAATAACAAACTGCATAGCACTAACATAATCTTAATGCACAACAGATCCCGCTCATTCGTGTATTCATCGCAATTGCTTTTATCAGCAGATCCTTAGCCACGAATGCACGAACTTAAATTTGAAATCGGACGGCATTAGCAGTAAAGTAAAATCTGTTTATATCTCTGATCCCCCCGGCGCAACTCAAGTATTTACCTTAGGAGAACAACTCCGTGCCTGTACAATCATGAGCCGATGATCCTGTTACTCAGTATCTCACGGCTTCTTCTTTGCGATCCTTTCATGCACTCCCAGATACGTTCCAAGGGCCGCTGAACCATACCATGGATACATTGCAAAATCCAGAAGTTTCTCCGTCACCGCCGGATCGGTTTCAACAAGGTTCCGCGCTTCTTCAACGGTACTCACATTGAATATGTATATGCCGCGGTAGTTCTTGTCGTTTTCGCCGAATGGCCCGGCAACTACGAGTTTGCCTTCCTTTGCGAGTTTTCCGATGTTGTCCATGTGCCCGCGGAATATCCTGTTTACATAATCGCCATCAGTGCTTTTGTTTGTGCCGTCTATGAGAATCGCAAGCACATATGGTTTCATACCGTATTCATCTGCGCCAAGCGAATCTGCAAGCTGTTCGTCATATCCGGTACCGGTTGTCTGAGCATTTACACAGCACCCGCTCATCATCAAAAGGAAAAGGAATATTATTGACCTCATGTGATATAAATTTTTTAGCAAATATACGAAGATCGTTTTACACACGCGAAGAATTCTGAATGCTTAATTTTTCAATGTATATTTCTCACGGCAATATGTAGATTTTGTTAAACCCCGGAAATTCGGGACTATAAATAAAGGAGAAAATAATATGAGATCATTGTACGTTATTGTTGCCCTGATCCTGTTGTTTGTTTCTTCCGTTAATTCATCGCCTTCCGTAAGCTTTCCTGAGCTTCTTGCAATAGCTGAGTCAGATCCTCAATCACTTATGCAGGCAAGGGCGGAAGCCGCAAAGCAGAACCTGCCATTGAACATTCTCACAAAGGAAAGAGTGATGTTCGACGCCAAGGGAGTTGAAAACGGAAAAGTTATCTATGCGGTGTTCACAAACTTAGCGGATGTTTACAGCGGAGGATTCACTGCATTCTATGATGAAGTCGAACGCATGTATAACCCTCTGGAATCAAGGATTGATTACGGGAACGGCCATATAGTTGACAATACCGGCGGAATGTACAATCCTGTTATATCCTCTAACAGAGGCGGCGAGAAGTTTCTGATGGTTCCCGACTGGACATTCGACAGAGTGTATCTCTTCAATTCAACCAACGGCGACCTGCTTGACACTGCTTTCATTCAGCATTCAAATCCTAATCTTCAGAGCCCGAAGCATGCGCTTCAGTTGCATACGGGAAGGCATGTAGTTGTATCAGATCAGATAAGCGATCTTGTTCAGAAGTTTGATACGAACGGTACATACACGGGATTCTACGCACCGGCAGGCGGCGTGAACACAGCCATTCTCGATAATATTCGCGGAATAAGATTCATGCCGAACCGCAACCTGCTTGTCACGGTCGGAAGCGGAGCAAGCCAGAACATGATCCAGCAGTTTGATACGGCCGGCAATCATGTCGGAGCTTTTATCACTTCAAATCTCAACAGCCCATTTGACATCATGTACAGGCAGGGCGACATGCTTGTTTCAAATTCATCCGGAACAACAAGGATCAGCAAATTCACTCATGACGGCGTATTCATTTCCGCATTCTACAGCGGAACCAGTATTGCATTCCCTCAGCAGATGATGCAGCTAGCTAACGGTAATGTGATCGTTGCCGGATTCTCAACGCCATCCGGCCTTATAATCTTTGACTCTACAGGAAACTACATCCGGTCCCTGACGGGGGTTACCGGCAACAGAAGCGTTTATCTTCTCGGCAACGGGCATTACATGACAACCAATTCCACGGGAGTTCACGAGATTGATTCCGCAAGCGGAGCTCTTGTAAGGACTATTGTCACCGGCGCAAATTATCAGTACGTGTCCGAGTATATTCCGGGGCTCATTCTATCCTCCGGAACAAACAGCGCAATTGCAGACGGTTTCCGGCTTGGACAGAATTATCCCAATCCCTTCAATCCGGCCACAACTGTTTCATTCTCTGTCGGAAAGAGATCGGAAGTTTCACTTATCGTTTATGACATAAGCGGAAAGGAAGTTGCAACGCTTGCAAATGGAACTTATGAAGCAGGTGAGTACGAAACTGTTTTTGATGCCGGCACGGCAAACTCCATTCCGAGCGGAGTGTATTTCTACCGGTTTACTGCCGGAAGTTTTTCAGAGACAAGGCGAATGACGCTTCTGAAGTAGAACTGAAGTTCTCTCATTCGGCAAAAAAAGAAGGGGCCTTTAACAGAGGCCCCTCTTAACAACTCTCCGGCGGCTTGAGTACAACTGCCCGCCTTTACGATTCCGGATTGTACTCCGGTTGCTCTATCACATCAAGGTCCAGGTATTTTTGTTCCTGCGGACTGATGGAACCATATCCCCAGATTCCTCCGGACGATTTTGCCACTTGTTTTGCCAGCGTTCTGAGACTGTCGTAAAATTCACTCGCAAATTTTGGGTCAACCTTTCGCAGAATCGGATTCAGAGTTGCAAGCCTTGCATTGATCTCCCTGCTTCGTTCATCAGTATCTTTTGGAAGATTTTCAAGGTAGCTCGTGAGCGAATCGCTGAAGACCGTGTCCGTTTCCTTGTACACCCGCATCATCGAAGATGATTCATAATCCGAAACCCTGAAGTGAATGACATAAGCGCCCCAGTCTATTTCCCTTTCGTCTATCTTTCCTTCCGCGCCGGCTATCAGTATTGTTACAAGTATCGGTGCATCAATGATTGTGTTTATCTCTTGCTGTGTAAGATTTTTGAATTCAGGGATCATCAATCCTTAGTTTGATTTTTAGCAAAGAAACTAAAATCACTCTAATAATTAAAGGTAATTAACGGAAATTTATTCGGCCGTTCCACATAGATATTCAGCTTTTTCTGATTATGTTGGATAAGCACCGGCCAATCGCTGCTGTCATGAAGTTCCACACCAAACTGCATTTAATTTGCCGCAGGTAATTCTCATATTGCCATAAAAAATTGGCAAAGCAGAGCAAACAGGCATCTTACGGCAGGTATCTTGCCTACGGAGTTATTGCCGCTGGCATTATCTTTGCGGTGATCAAACTCAATGAAAAGGAAGTTAACACAGTTCCGCATGAATGGTCGCGGGAAGTTGACTCGGCATTCGTATATAACTGCGTCAAAAAGTACAGCCGCGAATTCGGACAGGATTCTCTTAAGCGCGTGAGGGCTATTGAGTTTTGCCTGTGCATGCTGGATAAGGTGAAACTCAAGTATGAAGAGGCTGAGATGAGCAAGGTAACCGATGAAGATATTAAGGAGTGGGACAGGAACTGCAGGAATGAACTCAACTACAAAGACAAAGTTAAGTAAGGGTTACAACAAATGAAAATTATTGACAACAGGGGATACAATGATCCTACGGTCAATCTTGCTCTTGAAGAATACTGCGTCCGGAAGCTTGATATGTCGGACGATTATCTGCTGTTCTACATCAACGAACCTTCGATAATCATAGGCAAACATCAGAACACGATTGAGGAGATCAACAGCGGGTATGTGAAAGACAACGACATTCACGTTGTGCGGCGTATCTCCGGAGGAGGAACTGTGTATCACGACAAGGGCAATCTCAATTTCAGCTTCATGACAAAGTACTCTCACCAAAGCATTCACAATTTCAAACTGTTCACTGATCCGGTAATAAAGGTGCTTGCGGAGCTCGGCGTGAATGCCGAACTCAACGGCCGGAATGACATTACCGTTGACGGAAGAAAGATCTCCGGTAATGCACAGTTCACCGATACAAAATCAATGTTCAGCCACGGCACACTTTTATTTGATTCACACCTAGACGATGTTGCAAAGGCACTCAATGTGAAAGCGGATAAGATAGAGAGCAAGGGAATAAAGTCAGTGCGCAGCAGAGTTGCCAACATCACCGAATTTCTCCGTGACAGTATGACGATTGATGAATTCAAAGGCAGGATCATTGATTCTATTTTCCGAAGCACCGGCAAGCCCGATCACTTTGAGCTCAGCAATGAGCAGTGGGATGAAGTGATGAAATTATCAGATTCAAAATACAGGAACTGGGAATGGAATTACGGAAGGTCTCCGGAGTTCAACATCCAAAAAGTAAGGCGTTTTGATTTCGGGCAGATAGATGCGAGGATCCATGTAAGGGACGGCATAATAGCTGACGCAAAAATATACGGAGATTTTCTCGGACACGGGGATATTGAAGATGTTGAAAATTCTCTCAGGGGGAAAAAATATAACTTTTCTGAGCTCAAGAATGCTGTTTTTGGACTGGATTTGCAGTATTTCTTTGGAAACCTTTCTGTTGATGAATTTTGCTCTTTCCTTTCTGAATAATTTTTTCAATTTTTGTATACAATCGGGAACTAATTCAATTAGCCCGGTTGTTCACCATATACCTACCAGTTAGGTGAATGTTCTTTCATATTTGTTCTTCCTTTAATTGATCTTCATGCAGGGAAATCACCGCCAGGTGATGGAACTGCGTGAAGATTTTTTTTTGCCCTTTAAATGCCGGAAATGAGCTCTTTTGCGCTCTTGCTTGCCGATTCTGTGATATTTTCACCGCTTATGAGTTTGGCGACTTCCGTTATCTTTTCAGTTTCAGATAAGATTTCAATATCTGCAATTGTACCTCCTGCAACGTCCTTTTTACTGACCCTGAAGTGCGTATCGCTCATTGCCGCGATCTGAGGCAGGTGGGTTATGCAGATTATCTGTCGCGATTTAGAAAGATTCTTCATCAGTTTTCCCACTTTTTGAGCGATTCTTCCGCTTATGCCGGCATCAATTTCGTCAAACACAAGTATTCCCACGTCATCTTTTCCCGAGAGCACTGTTTTTATGGCAAGCATGATCCTCGATATTTCTCCCCCGGAGGCAGATTTCCTTAAAGGAGAATATTCAGTTCCCTTATTGATTTTTACGAGAAATTCTATGTCATCTGTGCCGTCAGTCCGCGGACGCAAAACGTTTCCGCCCCCCGCATAATCCGAACTTATAAGTTCTTCCGTTGCCTTCATCTCCACTTTGAATTCGGCAGACTCAAGGCCCGTTTCACCGAGAATCGAGTTTATGCCTTTCTCCAGTTCCTTTGCAGCTTTTTTTCTCACTTTGCTTAATTTATCCGCCAGTTCCATGACCTCTGTATATTCTGTTCTCACTCTTTCAAGCGCTTTCTGCAGTTCATAATCATAGTTATCTGCAATGTTAAGCTCGCGTTCCAGTTCCTTTCCCTTTTCAATAAGGCCGGAAACATTCATTCCGTGCTTCTTAAGCATTCTGCTTATGGCGCTCAGGCGTTCTCTCACTTCGTTTATCCTTCCCGGATCAAAATCCAATCCTTCACGGTAACTCATCAGCGTGGCGGAACATTCTTTTATAAGCACTTCACAGTTAAGAAGTTCTTCTGTTATCTTTCCAAATTCCGCATCATATGTGATAACCTTCCTGAGTTCTTTTACCGCCTGATCAATTCCGGAAAGTATGCTTTGCTCATTTTCATAAAGAAGCGAGATTGAATTATTTACTGCTACGGAGATAACTTCGGAGTTTTCCATCTTCTTAAGTTCATTCTCAAGTTCCTCATCTTCGCCGGGCTGTGTATTGAGATTATTTATCTCTTTAAGTTCAAACTCAACAAAGGACCTTCTTCTTACAAATTCATCCTTTCTCATTACAAGACCTTCATATTCCCTGATAATATCCGAAAGCCGCGCATAACTTTCCGAATAGGCCTTTGCCAACGAATCATTCCCCGCAAAACCGTCAAGTATTCTTATGTGGGTTTCCTTACTGAGAAGTGACTGATGCTCATTCTGTGAGTGTATATCTATGGCCGCATCCCCGAATCTCTTCAGGTCAGAGATGTTCACCGGATAATCATTGATGAAACTTCTGCCGCTGCCTTTTTTGAGAAGTTCCCTTCTTATAATAACCGATCCGCCGTTAATGCAGTCTTCGGGAAGCAAAGTCTTAAGCAGACTGATTGCCGTATCATTTGCATCAAATTCAAAGTACCCCTCAACCACCAGTTTATCTGCATCCTTTCTGATAAGCGAATAGTCGGCGCGCTCACCGAGAATAAGCGCCAGAGCGTCAAGTATGATGGACTTTCCTGCTCCCGTTTCTCCGGTAAGGATATTGAATCCTTTAGAGAATTCGATCTCCGCATTCTTTATGATAAGATAGTTTCTTATCAGCAGTCTCTCTATCATTTATTAATTAGTAAGAAATTAGTAACAGCAGTAGATGTGTCAGCCTTGTCAATAACCGGCAGAGTGCAGGTTTTACGGCAAGTTTTCACCTGAAAACTTGTTAATAAAAATAACTCAAATGAACAGTTTTAACAATCAAAGAAAATGAAGTGTATTTAAATATATAGAGTGTGTTAATTAATAAGAGTTACTGACAATACACTGACAATGTTCATATCCTGTAAATAAGTGATCTTTATTGAACCAGAGCATTCCGGACAAAAGAACTACTCATGATAAGTAACTGCATTATTCTTCAACCGGGAAAGCTCATTTTTGAGAGAATCCGGCGCAGGACCGGATATGAATTCGCTGTATGCATTTTTCCACCACCCGGATTTATGGCTTTTGAGATAAGTTTTGAGATAACCGAAGAGAACTGCATCATATCCTCCTCTTTCACGGAATATGCTCTTGAGAGATTCATACTTTGCTTCAGTAAGTTTGTCTTCGTCTGCAGAAATTTCCGGATTGTTCTTCAATGCAAGATACTCGGAGTATGCAGAAATAAGCAGCAGAGCACCCGGATCGCTTACCGCATCAGGATTGTCGAGAGGCAGTTCGCTCATGAACGAGAATAACTCTTCCGGAAAGGTCTTTGAATTGTCTGTAAACATATTCCTGATCACATACTGTATCTTCCTGCGGTTAATGTCATAATAATTCCTTTTTGCTTCCTCTTCCCTGAAATCGGCATGAATATCCGGAGAAGACGGGGGAAGTTTTTCAAGGAGCGCGTCGAGGTTCGATTTATACTTGTTAAGAGCAGAAAGAAATACGTTAGCCGGCGCTGAGATTACCGCTTCGAGAGTGTCTTCGAACTCATCTTCAGTAATTCCCTTTGATGCGATATAGTTGTTAAGCTCGCCTCCCCTGCCGCTTACGGACAAACTCTGTCCCGGATTCTTTGTGTCAATCCATATCTTCAGATCATAACCGCTGTCTATAATAAGATCCAGTGTCATGAGTTTTTTTTCATTGCCGGAAAGCGGAGCACTATTATCATTCATTCCGCCGTAAATAAAAGTGAAACCGCCTGCGCTGTCCTGCGGAAATATATGTTCAAACTCACCGTTTGCACCGAGCTTTATGCTGTCTCGCGGAGCTCCCGGATCACCTGCTCTTTTCAATATTGCGATACTTACGGAAGGATTAACAACCCTGCCCCGGATTCTTGCTTCTCCCGGCAGAAGTTCCTTCTTGTTGCAGGATGTCATTCCGGCAGACATAAGCAGAAAGAATATTAACAGGCAAAGACAGTTTCCGGCTTTTTTCAAATCAATGCGGGTGAAATTTTTTGAGTTAACTTAAGGATTTTTGGTCAGAGATTCTTTGCAAATGTTCTTTCATGCAACATCACTTACTTATAACTTTCCATTTTTCAGTATTAAATCTATTTTACTGCAGATGAATCCTTACGATCCTTACAAGATCACGCCTGAAGAGCTCGGAGCATTAGACGAACCTGCAAGAGAAGACAGCAAGAAGGGTTTTGGCATTTGGCTGAACCTGTTCCTCTTTGTGACAACCTTTTTCACAACGACGGTAGCGGGAGTATTCTGGGCTAACCGTGACTTCTACAATCTTGACAATCTTCCATACGGACTGACATATTCGATGCTTATAATGCTGGTGATCTCTGCACATGAATTCGGACATTATTTTGCCGCAAGGATACACAAAGTACCGGTTACGCTCCCTTATTATATCCCGTTTCCATTCATCTCACTGAACCCGTTTGGGACTATGGGTGCAGTGATAAGGATGAAAGCCGCATATTACAGCCGCAAAGCACTGCTCGACATCGGTGCGGCCGGTCCGATAGCCGGATGGATAACATCTCTGATAATACTTGCTGTCGGATTCATCACACTGCCTCCCATAAGCTACCTTTACAATCTGCATCCCGAGTACGCAACATCAGGAATTCCGACATCAGGCTTTACATTCGGCAACAATCTGATCTTCATTGCCTTTGAAAGATTGTTTGTGAATTCATCATCATCTTTCATGCCTCCGATGAATGAGGTTTATCACTACCCTTTCCTGTGCGTAGGATGGTTCGGGCTTCTGATAACATCACTCAACATGATGCCTGTGGGACAGCTAGACGGCGGACATATTGCATATGCAATGTTCGGAGATAAACACAAGTATATCGCTTACACAGTGTTTGCCTTGCTGGTCATATTCGGAGTGCTCGGACTCCTGCCGCTGATTGATGTTCCTGTCAACATAGGTTCCATCAACTGGCTTGTGTGGGCGGTGCTGATATTTTTTGTAATTAAGATCAAGCATCCCGAAACGGTCACCGAGCTCGATGAACCTCTTGGCACGGGCCGCATGCTGACGGGCTGGTTCACATTCTTCATATTCATAGTATCCTTCTGTCCCGTTCCTGTTTTTGAAGCTTAACCAAAGTTGAAAAGAAACAAAGCCACACTCTTCATCATTTTCCTCACGGTCTTCATTGACCTGCTGGGATTCGGCATAATGATCCCCCTGCTTCCCGCATTCTCCATTGAGAAGCTTTACCTCAGCGAATCAATGATAGGATTTATAGCCGGCATTTATTCGCTGGCTCAGTTTGTCTTCAGCGGTTTCTGGGGATCTCTTTCCGACATGTACGGAAGAAGGCCGGTGCTGCTTGCAAGCCTTGCCGGAAGTGTGATTTCGTATCTGCTTCTCGGATTGGTATTCTCCGGGCTCATCTTGTCAACAACGCTGCTTGTCGTTGCCCGCGCCTTTGCAGGGTCATTTGCCGCAAACATCTCGGCTGCTCAGGCGGCGATCTCTGACATAACCAGGCCCGAAGAAAGGTCAAAGGGGATCGCACTCATCAGTTCCGCATTTGCGCTCGGGTTTGTATTCGGCCCGGCGATCGGCGGAATACTATCAGACAGATTCGGATTCGGCATGCCTATATATGTCTCTGCATTTCTCTCGCTGACCGCCACGGTACTTTGCTATTTTCTCTTTAAAGAAACCCTTGCGGGAGAGATCAGATACGCGAATCTTAGTAAGGAAAAGAAGAGGAAGATGCTTGACCTTGCATTGATAAAGAAGATATTGGGAAACGAGGAATACGGAAAGTTCATAATAATCTTCATTGCCGGAGTATTTTCATTTTCAAATATATTCGGTACGTTTCAGCTGTTTGCCGGCAGGAGCGAAGGCCTTGCTTACAATCAGTCGGAGATAGGGCTGATCTTTTCATACATGGGCATATGCAATGCATTGGTGCAGATCTTCCTCATAAGAATTTTCACACGCGAACTGGGAGAGAGCAAGGCGCTGATACTCGGATGTTTCATTGCAGTATTCGGTCTCGGTCTGATCGGATTTTCCACCACCACAGTAATGCTGATGGCGGTTGTTGCCGTGCTTGCGGTAGGCAACGGACTTAACAATACAATTTCGGTGAGCATGCTTTCGCAGAAAGTGCCGAGGGACAGCCAGGGTACGGTATTGGGAGTAAATCAATCGCTGGGTTCGCTTGCGAGATTTTTTGGCCCGGTATGGGGAGGAATCATGTATGAGTGGGTAGGATACAGGTATCCGTTCATTACCGGAGGAATAATTATGTTTGCGGTTACTGTGTATGCTTACAAGAGGATTTCAAGGCCGGCACACAGCGCTGGGTAAGAGGGTTGGAAGGACCGGGTTGGGGGAGGAAAGGGGTTGGTATGGGAGCCCGGCCTTAAGGCCGGGCGGAGTTGAGACGAACAAAACTGGACCACGATGTCAGAGGCTAGCGTATATGTGCATGCCCTTTGGGGCACAAGGCATGGAGCAGAATTTATCACCGGCAAAGAAAAGGGGATCTTGCTGGAACACATCCGCATTAATGCGGAGGGGAAGGGCATAACGGTGGACACTATCAATTCGCGGCCGGAGCATGTTCACTGCCTGTTCATTTTGCCGCGGGTGCTTTCGTTATCGAGGGCAATTCAGTACATGAAAGGCGAATCATCTTATTGGGCTAACCATACCAAGTTGTTCGGAAGAGAGTTTCAGTGGGCCGGGGAGTATCAGGCATTGTCGGTGGGTGAAAACTGTTTAGAGAAGGTGCGTTGGTATATAATGAACCAGGACGCATTGCACCGTAAGTTGACTTATGCTGATGAAAGCAGGATGTTCGGGGTGATAATGGAGTTGCTGTGCCGGGCTTAAGCCCGGCACAGCGCCCCCCCGGCCGTAAGGCCCCGGCCCGTAAAAAAAGTTAACAAACAAACATTTTTTGATTTTTGGTGATTAACGCTGGTTTTTGGGGTTTTTATGGTTGTTGTGGGGCGGGGTTAACCCCCGCCACTCCGCCGCCCGGGCCTTAAGGCCCGGGCAGTTCAACTAAGTTCACAAACATACTTGTCAGTTTATCTTCCCGCATTTTTAGCATATCTTTGGAAATAATATCCCGATAAATGACACAATCCCTGCAACCATTCCATCTTCTCGCAAAACCAACAGGCGCTGTCTGCAACCTTGACTGCAAATAC
>CAZTQR010000041.1:0-28411 GCA_964615795.1 uncultured Ignavibacteriaceae bacterium | reverse complement strand
CAATGAATTCAATACAATGGAAGAAGTTATTCGTGTATTCGCGGCTAACTTGCTCCTGCTAAGGAAAGAGCTTTTGCCACAAATGCACGAATGAATAAGATCAGTTGTGCATTCCAATGAATTCAATACAATGGAAGAAGTTATTCGTGTATTCGCGGCTAACTTGCTCTTTTCAAAACCTTTAACTCATTCGAATGAGCAATTGCATAAACACTTCCTAACTCTGATCTCAAACATTTGCATTGAAACTGTAATAGCATTACCGGACATTGACCGCTTATCAGACCAATAAAACGAATTCAACTTATGAATACATACAGGTTTTCGGGCTTCGCAATGTTCTTCATGGTTACCGTTTTCATGATCAGTGCAGAATCCTTTTCGCAATGGACTTACGGAACGCCTTTTTCTACTTCCCCGCCATCATCCACATGGAGAGAAGTTGACAGCAAAGTTCCGGTTGCAGGCAACACAATGCTTCAGAACTTCACAAAGCCCTATCCAACCAATGCATGGTTCAATCCGCTTTTTCTTTACGGAACAACCTATCCTTATCCTGACGGACAGGGCGAGCTGGGGCAGAACAGGGCATGGGTGAATCCTTATGTGATCGGCTTCGGCAAGGAATACAGCACTCCGAATCCATCTTATAATAAGTACTCGCTTCTCGGATTTGGATACAGACCTTTCATAATTGATCAGCGTGACCAGACATTTCCAAAGGTTTACTGGGACCAGACAGCGTGGGCATTCCTCGGACAGCATGACCCGAATCTCAACATACAGCCGTCATACCTGAATGACTATACAGAACTTTCTGCAACCATTAAGTTCACAAATCAAGCTAACCCTTCACAGTATTACGAAGCTCCGATTGTCAGGGGAATGCCTTACGTTACCATGATTTACAACAATATGCAGCCGGAAGTTTTTTTCTGGTCGCCTGCACTTGAAGCAGTGAACGATATTCCGTTGAGCGGAACGAATAACACTTTTCACGGGAAGGTGTTCAAACTGAAAACATCCGACACACCGAACCCTACTTTCCCTTCTCAGACATGGATGCTCTACACATCAGACACGATCACACTTCGCTGGGATCAGCTTCATTCAAGCATGTATGCCGTAAGAAACTTCACAGGGTATTTCAGAATGGCACAGTTGACTTACCAGTCCGAAAATCTTTCGCCTGCTGAAGTTCAGGCAAAGATCAATCTGCTTACAAAGTACTCAAAGTTTGTGCCTGTAAAAGGACAAGTACAGGCCACCGTAACAGGAAACTCGTGTAACCTTCGCTTTCAATATACTCGTTACAATGAAAGCCCCGGCTATGGTGATTCACTGCTGATGCTCGCACTTCCGCACCATGTTGACATGCTTCCCGCCGGCGCATCAACAAACATTTTGAACTTCAAAGTATTGAAAGGAACGATGCATGAGGTTTACAAGAACACATGGAATATGACCGAACAGCTTGCTGATTATTCATGGTATCCGAAGAACGGAAACCTCTCAACCGTTCCGCTTCAGCAATGCGATTCTCTGAAGACATTTCTGCTTCAGGACACAACAGCTTATGCAAACAGAAATTATCAGTGGGCTGATGTATATTCCGCAGGAAAATCACTCGCAAAACTTGGCAGGCTCGCGGTGATCTCTGACGAACTTCACGATAAAGATCCGTCGAGATATGCTTCAATGACAAATGTATCAAACAATATACGCGACTCACTGAAGATATTTCTTGCAAAGTGGCTGGATGGCGGAAGCACGATACTCCCGAATGTTCAGCCGGTTAATAAAGACTCCATAATATACGACAGGGTTTACGGAGGACTCATTTCCAGCAGGTCACACGATTCTCTGAACCTAAACAGCGGCGTTGATTTCGGAAGCGCAGTTTATAATGATCACCATTTTCATTACGGATATTACATCTACGCCGCGGCGACGATTGCAAAGTCTGACCCCTCGTGGTTCACGGCAAACGGCAATTACTACCTGAACCGTACAGTTGACCTCATCAGGGACATTGCAAACCCGAGCAGGGCTGACGGATACTTTGCGCTTCACAGATACAAAGACTGGTACGACGGTAACTCATGGGCAAACGGAATGGTGCCGTACGGCGGCGGAAAAAATCAGGAGAGTTCTTCAGAAGCCGTGAATGCATGGTACGGAGTTTATCTGTTCGGACTTGCCATGAACAATCAGAACATCATGAACACCGGAAGGATCATGCTTGCGCAGGAGATCCGCGCAGCGCAGAAATATTATCACATTCAGCTTCCGCAGTCGAACCCTGTTTATCTTCCTGTTTACACAAACAAGTTTCATACCGTCACAAATCTTTACCAGGGCACGATGGATGCAAGCACATTCTTCGGAGATGTTAATTACTACGCAACCGGGATTCAGATCATACCGGTCATTCCTCCCACAGAACAGCTTTGGGGAAAGCAGGCATCGCTTGATATATTTGACTATTCGCCGAACGGTCTGAAGTTCACTCCGTGTTTTGACGCAGGCGATACAAACAACATTGCAAGGCAGTGGACTTCCGTATGCGTTGGAGTGCAGGCAACAGCTTATCCTCAGCAGGCGCTTGACTTCTACAAGCATTATAAGGATGATCTTGGCAAACTTGACAACGGGCAATCGCATTCCAATGTCTATCACTGGATCATCACAAGGAATCATGCATCTGCTTCTCAGAATGTGCCTTCAACAATTAAACTTGTTCATGAAGCCCAGTATGATGTTGCTGCAAACTCATCAGGGATAAGGGACACTGTCACCGCATATCTCAGAAGCATTGTGCCGCCATACGCAGTAATTGACTCTGCAAGATCTGTAGTTGATTCACTCCTGCATGCCGGAAGTTTCCTGTTTCAGAATGCCGTTGACGGAACTTACTATATACAGCTCAGGCACAGGAATTCGCTTGAGACATGGAGCAGGGCGGGAGGTACAGCATACGTAGCCGGGGAGCCGTTTCATTTTGATTTCACTTCATCCGCATCACAGGCGTACATGGACAATCTCAAGCAGGTTGACGGCGCTCCGGTAAGGTATGCACTTATCAGCGGTGATGTGAATCAGGACGGGATAATTGATGCAGGTGATCTGTCGTTAATTGACAACGCATCTGCTCTGTTTACGACAGGATATACAAGCGAAGACCTCAACGGAGATTATCTTGTGGATGCCACCGATGCACAGATCGCATCAAACAATGCGGCGGAGTTTTGGATGGTTGAACGGCCGTGAGGAGGAAGTGAGAATGCAGGGCAACCTTCCGCAAGCTTTGAAACCGCTCAACGGAGGAACGCAAAGCATTATTCGACTTTGCCGGATATTCATTCAAAATGCATCTGCGGCTTAGAGCGGACACAATGCCGAGCCCGGACCGGAACTGCAAAAAAAATCCCCTGCTTCAGAAATTTGAAGCAGGGGATGCCGAAAACATTGGCGATATAATACTACTTGATCAACGTCATTTTCTTTGTTGCACTGAACTCTCCTCCGATTGCTGATGATGCCTGAAGCCTGTAAACATATACTCCGCTTGACAGGTTTGAAGCATTGAATGCGGAGGTATGATATCCCGCCGGCAATGTTCCTTCAATAAGCGACTGTACAAGCCTTCCCGACATGTCAAATACAGATACTGATACTTTGCTTTCTGAAGGCAGGTCGAAGCTGATAGTCGTTGAAGGATTGAAAGGATTCGGATAATTCTGAGACAATGCAAATTCAGACGGAACCCCGATGCTAACCTGATTACTGAGTTCATGATATTCAAAATTGCCGTTGAAGTCGATCTGCTTAAGACGGTAAGCATATGTGCCGGTGTTCAGGTTTCTGTCTGTGAATGAATAGTCATTGGCGGAGGTTGTCGTGCCGCTTCCGTTTACAAAGCCTGCGCTTATCCATACGCCATTTCTGTCATTCAGATTCTTTCTCTGAACAGTAAATCCTGAATTGTTGACCTCTGCCGAAGTGGACCAGTTAAGAGTAACGTTGTTTCCTGATACTGTTGATGTGAATGATGTAAGTTCAACAGGCAGAACGGGATCGCCGTAGCCAAGGCCCCTTATAACACCCGGCAATCCTGTAGCTGCAACGGTGGCGAATCCTGTGCTGGTCATGGTCAGCGCTCTCGATGAAATGTCAGTCAGATAGAATTCGCCTGACCCTTTATACACAGCGCCAAAGATCTCACTGTGAGCGGCACCTGACTGAACAATGCCTGTTGCAACGAAAGTACCCGTATCAATCCTTTCCATATTAGCAGTTGTGTTTCCCGACCAATGGTACAAGAATCCGTCATCTTTGTTGAAAGCAATCACCTCTCCGTCAGCGCCAAGAGGGAACGGTCCTGCAAGGAAAGTGGGTGTGCCTGTTGCAATGTTAACTGAATACAGATTCTGGGCAAAGGTTACTCCTGCACCCTGGCCCGCAATTGCATACAGATTGCCTGACGGCGTGAATGTTATGCTTGAAAAATTTGCTCCCATACTGCCGATGTCCGTACAGACTCCCGTCTCGGGATCCACTGTTACAAGTCTTCGCGGTCCGCCGTTTACTCTTAAGATTGCATAATACATGCCGTTTACGGGATTATAAGAGAGTCCCGTTGCTGATAAAACCGTGAAGCCGGACATAGTAAGCGTATTCTGTGAAAACACAGTCCACGATGGGTCATTGAAAATGTAGATCAAAGGTTCAAACGGGCTTGTACCGACTATGTATGCATTGCCGGCAGACGGGTCTATGAATAAGACCGACAACATTAAGCAAAAACCCGCAATAAAAGAGTTGAGCCGGTTGAAACTGTAAATGTTTTTCATACTTCTTCCTTTTACTTTAGAAAATGGTTTTCACAACTTAGCAAAAATCACTTTCAAATGCCACAAGATTTCCCATTGTCCTTCAATTTACGAAGCAATTCCGTCAGACATTTTTTCATAAATGGCTTTGGCACTTTCATCCTGCCGCATGAAGCAATCACGGCCTTATCACGCTGATAAAGTTCGCTGCGTTGTTATCTGCAATGGCGAAGTCTGTTCCGTCAACGAAGTCATCACCTGTAAGATCCGACACAACATACCCTCCGGCAAAGTTCGCAGCATCATTATCAATCAGCGCGACATCGGTCGCATCAATCGTTCCGTCCTGATTCACATCGCCTCCGTAAAGTGCATACCTCAATGGGGCTGCATCAACTCTGATCACATTTGCACCATACGCCTTACTGCTGTCAGCGGCAAGATCATACTCACCCTGCGAAGTCAGCATCGCAAACTGGTTACCTGTGCTCCATGTTTCGAGCGAGTTCCTGTGCTTAAGCTGAACATAGTAAGAGGTGAGATTCTGCACTACCGGATTGTCAAATGTGAAACTTCCTGTTCCGTCATTTCTTAAGTAAGCTTTAGCCGAGTCAATCACGTCATACGGGGCGCTGAAATTCCTGATGTAACATCTTACAGTATCCCTTTGCATAATGTTGCCCGTTGATTCATAGAAGCCCTGCAGCAGCGCCCTGCATTCAAGTATTCTCGGAAGTATTGTCTTGTTGTTGAACCTTAAGCCCCATGCATGAAGCGTTCCGCTTCCGTTCGTTGTGTTCACTGAAAGCCGCCAGGCACCGCGGGTACTCTTTCCTGACATTGATGCAAGCAGATCGTTAAGCGGCTTAATAGTCGGAGAGAAAGAAATGTACTTGTTGTCGGCCATGGGGGATGCGGCCTGGTCATCAAAAATGGTTATGATGTGATAGCCGTCAGGAAGGAGTGAATTGTTGTTTACAAGTTGCACGGTGGTCTCGTCGGGTGCAATGATGCTGACCTGCAGTGCATCGGCTTCAGTATAGTTCAGCGCAATATAGACATCTATGTCCGTGATCGTTTCATCAAGCAGGATCTCCAAAGTATCGTCAACCATCGGTCCTCCGGTATTCCCTATCTCGGGAATGGACCTGTATGAGCTCTTGAGAAAGAACGACCCCTGAAAATTTCCGGATTGTGTTCTGACCAGCGGCGATATGCCGTAACCTACGGAAGAGTTGGGATATGTGAAGAATGCATTGTTGCGGAAGAAGAGCATTGGGCCGATGCTTGCACTGCTGTAACCGAATCCGTCGAGATTGTAGGTCACTGTATTTCCTGTTGAATAAGCGCCGTTCATCATTGACGTGTACATTGAGTCGGCGATCTGAGATTGCGTTTTTGTAAGACTGCTGATCCTCACTTCGTCTATGTATCCGCGGAAATCGGTCAACGGAATTGTCCCTCCGATGTAGAGAGAATCCGTTCCGTCAGTTATGTTGCTTCCGCCGTTCAGGAACTGCGCTCTGACAAGGTTGCCGTCAACAAAGAACCTGTAGTATCTCCTTACACCGTCAAAATAGTATGTGAACGCAACATGGCTCCATGTGTTTCCGGGAAGCGCATCCTGCGAGTCGTAAGTAACGCCGTTGATGATTGCGGCAAGTTTTCTGTTGATGATATTGAGACTGTAGTTTGTCCCCGCACCTCCGGTGGGAGAGCCCTTGTGAATGATCGTTCCGTCTGATGAGGAGATCGGCCTTACCCATGCCTGCAATGTTATGCCAGCAGTCGGGCTTATCTGCGCATGATCCGGAGCGGCCATATAATCGTTCGTTCCGCTGACTGAATTGAAATACACGCTTTGACTCATGGCAATTGTCTCAGAAGGCATGTCTGTAAAGTTAGCGGGCGATACTCCTACAATCACTCCGTTGTTGCCGTTGTTTGACCAGTCAATGGCAGTGAAAGGATTCATGTGCCATGTTACATTCTGAAAAGTGACCGACAGCACAAGTCCCGAATAGATGCCGCCGTTAGCGCCAAGAGACAGTCTGTAAGTATTGTATACTTCCGTTGCCGGAAGCCCCCGGTTCCATATCCTTACTTCATCAATCAATCCCTGAAACGGTGTTGTGCTACCGGAGATGCCGATAAAGAGCGAATCCGTATTTGATACCGGAAATATACCTGACACGAACGCTGAAGTATCAAGCGATCCGTTCACAAATACCGAATAGGTCGCGTTTGTATTGATTGCAGTGATGTGATACCACTTTCCCGCCTGGATCTGCGTTGATATCTTTGTTCTCAGAACAACAGATCCGTTCACGATCACCGCGACTCTGCCTGATGTTTCGAGTCTGAGTCCGTAGTTCAGCGAAGTACCTTTCGCTCCTCCCTTTGCAATAATTCCTTTGCTGAGCCCCGAAAGTGTGGAAGCATTTATCCAGGCCTGAACCGTGAAATTTCCTGTCAGGTTGAGCGAGGTATTTCCCTTGCAGCTCACATAACTTGAAGCAGTGCCTGCGAAGTTGCCGGCATGATTCCAGAACATCTGAGCGGCTGAAGTTCCGGTGAATGAAATCTGGGCAAGCAGTACAGCAATCAGCAGGAGCAGAGAATTCTTGGGACAGATATTTTTACCGGCTAAGGACATTGTCATGTTTGAATTTACTTTATGCCTGGCGTTTAGCAATTTTTGTTATGCAAGCTATTACAGCATGCCCGATTCTCCAAAAGAATTTTTTTCCGAATGTGAATTGCCCGGGGCTCCACAATCGGGCAATAAAATTCGGTTCACGGCAAAAATTTCAAATATTTCCGTGTTTTAGGGCATGAAAAAAGTCTAAATTGTGAATGCCGTAATGATGTCAAACAAAGCTCTGAAGATCTTATTTTCAATGACTCAGGCCGAGCTGAAAAGTTTCGGCAAATTCCTCTCTTCACCATATCATAATAACAGCAGGCAGATAACCAGACTGTACAGGTTCATATCTCAGCATCATCCTGATATTCTGCCAGCCGGCTTCAGCAAACAGAAAGCGTTTGAATTTGTGTATGAATCCGGTGCTTACAATGACAGCCGTTTGCGAAAGCTGTTCTCCGATCTTTACAAACTTGCCGAGAAGTTCATTGTGCTTCAGAACCTTGAAAGCAAGAAGGCTGAGTATGACAGGTTTCTTCTGGAAGAACTCGACAAAAGAAAACTCGACAGTCTTTACCGCAACAAGTTTGATGATGCGGTATCCGATTTAGAAAACTCAGGTTATCACTATCAGCTCTTTCTTAACATGCACGACCTGAAGTGGCAAAATGTGGCATTCCATCTTTCGAGAGGCGAACAGGAAAAGATAATTAACGAAATTCATGAAAGGTCGGAGCAGATCACATTTTATTTTTTATCGGATCTGTTCATTACCATGAACGACCTCAAGATAAACAAGCGTGACCGCAGGCAAGATAATGCAGGGAATCTTCCGCAGGTTTTGATCAGCAGTATTGACCTTGAGAATGTGATAAGGCAAATAGAAAACAGCAACATCAGGCACAAGGAGATCTTCATGCTCTACTACCATGCACATCTTATGAACAGCAAGGCAGAAGACAGGCACTTCTATGATCTTAAGAAGCTTCTTGACAGGAACATATCAAAGTTAAGCAAGGCCGGAAAAATGAACTTTGTGCTCATGATGCTTAATTACTGCAACCTGAGGCTGAACACCGCGGAAGACAGGAAGCTTGAGAAGGCTCATTTGCAGTTGTATGATATGCTGATGACCCACGGACTTTACAAGTCAGACAACAACTATTTCAGAAGTGACCTGTTTCTTAATTCCATTCTTGCATTTCTCAAGTACAGGCGCCTGGACAAGGCACGGCAGTTTCTGAATGACAACGCCGGCCACACAAATCCCGATCACAGAGTGAATCTTGAGGCGCTATGCCGGGCGATGCTCCATTTTGAGGAAGGCAGGTACGGCGATTCCCTTGAAGCCGCATCCAGCATAAAGACGAATCTTGTTTTCATGAAAATTATTCTCAGGAAACTGCTTCTGAAGATCGGCTATGAGATCCACGACCTTGATACAAACAGGGACGCTCTAAGTAACTGCAGACATTTTGCCGTTAACAGTGCAAACATTAATTCACAGGACAGGAAAAAGCTTCTCGATTTTCTTTCACTCTACTCGATCATGCTGAAGGCAGGATCTGCCCGTGACAACGGCCATCTGCTGAAGCAGATGAATGAAAGGCTGACCTCTTTCAGCCGCAGTGCGGACAAGCACTGGTTCAATCAAAAGATCAAGGAACTTGATGGAGGCCGGTGAAGCGGCATTCATAACTTCATACTGAGTGATTCAGGTAATTTCAATATGCGGTCATTGATTACTTCTTATGAATCTTAAAAATAGCTCACATTAACCTGCCGTAATTGTAAGCGGCAATTCCTTCACCTTCTTTCGTAAACTTCCTTCAGCTTTTTCAAAAGCCACACTCTGGATTTTCCTAGTCCGGAGAAGAGGCTTCTATACATTTTTGGATCAAACTCCTTCCTGAGGGCAAACAAACTTCTGACGGCATCAAAATGAATTTTCAGGTCAGTTGAGATCTTCGGTATATGACTCCCGTAACTCTTCATCAAATACGGCAATGCCCTGTATTCTCTTTCAAAGTATTTTTCCTCACCAAGTTCATAAAAACAGCATGACCTGAATTCCCGGATGAAGAAATCAATATATACTGAGACATGCTTCATTTGTGAGATCATCTTCAGTGCATTGTCAAATTCACCTTCTCCATAAGCCGATAATGCTGTTTTGAAATTCTTAAGATTGTCAGGATCATCTCCGGCAGTTATTGACAAGTATTTATCCGAAAACTGACCGATCTTATTGAATCTTAAACTCCTGAACGCACAGACAAGATAGTAATAGAAATACATTGCTCCCAGTTTACCTGACCCATCCGTTAAGATTCCGAAATCAGACAGAAGATCAAAATTGATAAGCATTTCTTCGTTCTTATTAACTTCCGAACCGTCCAGTGTACCCAAAACAGTTGATAGTTTGTTATAAAGATCCTTCAGATCATTCTTAGAGTTGATACAAACACGGGATGCCTTCGGCATCAAATTCGTTTATGAAATTCATGTTGAAGACACATAATCCCCATAGCATCAATTTACAAAAGTGAATCCCGAACGAATGATCACAATTGCGCCTGAGTCCCGGCAAATCACCGGAGACTCAGGCACAGACAAGAGGATTTTCACGGAGATACACGAAGCCGCTCTATGTCAATTGACTACGGGCGCACAACACTCACAAAGTTTGAAGCATTATTATCCGCCACAGCGAAATCGGTGCCGTCAATAAAACTGTCGCCGGTCAGATCTGTAGGAAGATATCCCCCGAGAAACCCGAATGCGTCATTGTCGATCAGAGCAAGATCAGTTGCATCAACGGCTCCGTCCTGGTTCACATCGCCGCTGAAGAGCGCGAAACGCACAGGTGAAGCATCTACCTGAACAATGTTGTTTCCGAATGCCTGTGATGCGGACGCTGTGAAATTGTACTGTGCATTGCCGCCGTTTATGCTCACCGGAACGGAACTCCAGGTCTCGACAGAATTTCTGTGCCTTATCGCCAGATAATAGTTGCCCGGCGGAACGAATATGCCGTAGAATGTTGCCGAAAGAGTTGCCGGACTGATAACCGCGCGGGATGAGTCAACCACTGCATAGGGAAATACAGAGCTTCTTACAAATACCGTTGCAGTGTCCGGGATCAGCATGAGGTTCGATGACGGATTGTAGAATCCCTGAATTACTGCGGTGACAGTGATGCTTGAAGAACTATACAACTGGACATTCACTGCGTCCGACTGAGGGCTGTAATTCCCGTGTATGTCAACAGCAGAAACCGAATATGAGAACACAGAATCTCCGACGGCATTTGCATCGGTAAATGAACTGGCCGGTGCAGTTTGCAGCTGAATTCCGTTTCTGAATACTGCATAGTGATGAAAATCGCTTTCGGTGTTGTCATTCCAGTTAAGGTCCACGGAAGATCCGTTCAGCGAGGCCATAAGCCCTGAAGGCTGTGCCGGCGAGAGGTTGTCAACACTGTATCCGGGCATGATGTTGGATCTCCAGAACATGTTGGGGTCTGAAGTAAGAGCCGTTACCCTGAAGAAATTTGTGACTGTATTGTTTGTCATCGAATCCGATTGTGTCGGCGCATTGAATGTGTACGAGGGATTCCTCGTTGCAGGGACGGTTGCAACATTCTGCCAGGAGAAACCCGAAATTCCGGGAGGCAGGCTCTTTTCTATGAGATAGCCTGTAACGGAATTCTGAACAGCCGCATCAAAGCCGCTTCTCATCCATTTGAGCGATACAAATCCCCCCTGGTCGAACGGTACATCTCTGACTGAAATTATCCCGGGTTGTATTTTGGGAGAAGATGAAATGTAAACCATCGCTCTGCCTGAGCTTGCTCCGCCTTCACTGTTCCACGGGGCGCCTGTTATGATATCGTTCATGCCGTCTGCATTTATGTCGCCTGAGCAGTCAACCGAGAAGCCCAGATTTTCATCATTCATACTGCCGTAGGATGAAACATCCGGCACATCATCCATGTTTGCACCTCCGAAGTATGTAAGCACCAATCCATAGCCGGCCTGGTTCAGATAGCCCGGTGCGCTGACAACAATGTCACTGAATCCGTCGTTGTTCACATCACCTGAAATATCAATATCATATCCAAGGTAATCATATGAGAAGTTACCGGAAAGTGTGAGATCTGCGGTAGTATCAATAACTGTTCCGCCCCAGTACACAGACAGCAGGCCTGACTGAAAATTGATTCCGTTTCCGTTATAATCGCCCACGGCAATATCCGGAAATCCGTCGCCGTTCAGATCGCCGTTTCCTGATACAGCGGAACCAAAGAAATCTGAGTTTCCCCTTCCCTTAAGGATCATGTCCTTAGCGGAATTCATGTTCTGCCCGCCATAGTAAACATATGCGGCGCCTGTTGAAGTATAGCCCGGGGCTCCTGCAATGACATCATCATAACCGTCATTGTTTACGTCACCAAGTGATGAAACAGAGTATCCGACAAATTCGGAAAGTGCATTGCCGGTTATGACAACATCCGCAGAACTGTTCATCGGAGATCCTCCGTACAATATGTATGCCCTTCCCGACTGGTTTCCTGCATAGTTACTGTAAGGTTCTCCGACTATCACATCGGAATATCCGTCTCCGTTCACATCGCCTGCGCTTGAAACAGAAGTTCCCATTTTGCCGTTGACAACTGCACCGTTTATTGTAACATCAACCGTGTTGTTCATATTACTTCCTCCGAAGTAGATGTATGCCCGTCCACCGTTTGAAGCCAGGAAGTCATTGTCCGGCGCACCGACCGCAACGTCATCATATCCGTCGCCGTTCACATCGCCCACACCGCTTACGCATGCTCCGAAGTGATCGCCTGCTGCGGCGCCAAGAATTGTCACATCTGCTGTATTGTCGAGCAGCGGACCTCCGTAGTAAATGTAGGCCGCACCTCTTTCGGAATTATTGCCGTATGCCCCGGCTATCACATCATCATATCCGTCACCGTTTACATCTCCCGCCGATGAAACCGAATAACCCATCAGATCATTTGTACTGCCTCCGAATATTTCATCGGCAATGTCATTTCCGGCGGCTGAGTTTGTGTACAGATATGCTCTGCCTGCATTAACGCCCGCGGCATCATTTGAATAAGCACCGGCAATAATGTCAGAATATCCGTCGCCGTTTACATCACCCGCCGAAGAGACGGAGATTCCGAACAGGTCTCCCGCTGCAGCGCCGGTGAACAAAGCATCTGCGATGATGTCCATTGAACTTCCTCCATAGAATATATAAGCTCTTCCGCAGAGCGAGCCGACTGCATCACTACCGGTCGCGCCGACTATCACATCGCCGTAGCCGTCACCGTTCACATCACCCGCCGATGAAACAGCTGCGCCAAAGTTATCGCCAGGGTCTGCTCCAGTAAGGATAACATCAGCAATGTTGTCGGTAATAATTCCTCCCCTGTAAATGTACGCCCTGCCTGCCCCTGAGCCGCCGGCATCATTTCCGTAAGCTCCGGCGATCACATCGCTGAACCCGTCTCCGTCAATGTCACCTGCGCCGGAAACCGAATAACCGAAGCTGTCATTTGCCGCCGCGCCGGCCAGGGTCATGTCCGCAACGGAGTTCATTGAACCCCCGCCAAAATATACATAAGCTGCCCCGGCTTCGACTCCTGCAGCGTCGTTGCCCCTGGCACCGACGATCACATCTCCGAATCCGTCACCGTTCACGTCTCCTGCAGAAGAAACTGAGTAACCAAAATTATCCCCGGCCGCAAGCCCTGTGAGTGTAACATCTGCCGTATTATTTGGAAGCGCACCGCCGAAATAGATGTACGCCCTTCCCGCCGCCGCTCCCGCACTGCTGTTCTGGTATGCGCCGACGATCACATCTCCGAATCCGTCGCCGTTGACATCGCCTGCTTCTGACACTGAGAATCCGAACAGATTGTCTGCTGCAACTCCGTTCAGCACAACATCCGCAGTATTATTCATCACTGCTCCTCCGAGATATATATAGGCCCTTCCGGCATTCACGCCGCCGGCGTCGTTCTCGCTTGCACCGACGATCACATCACCGTATCCGTCACCGTTGAGATCACCGGCAGACGAAACGGAAATCCCGAAGCGGTCATCTGCCGCTTCTCCGGTGAGTATTACATCTGCAATCGTATTAATGACCATGCCGCCGAAATAAATGTATGCCCTCCCCGAATTTGAGCCGGCTGCATCATTGTCAGGCGCGCCAACGATCAGGTCCTCGTAACCGTCACCGTTGACATCCCCTGCCGAAGATACGGACTGGCCGAAGCTGTCGCCTGCGCTTGCTCCTGTGAAAAATTTCTGAACAATTGCGTCAGTTTCAAACGAATTGAAGGAGTTCCTGCTGCTGTTCGGATCCCTTCGGGGATTGAAGTCGCGCGGCTTCTGAGCTTGGACCGACTCTGCAAAGCATATCATCAGTATTACAGCCGCACAGAGAAGTATTTCTGATCTCTTCATTACTTATGAGTTTTTTGTTTTGCAAACTGACCGTCAGCAATTCTGACAGTCCGCTTGCATCAGATTATTTACGGCAAAGATACCCGGTCAAAGATGCCTGCTCAAAGAGATTATTTCCAAAAAGTAACCTGAATTTTCATCTTTCTTTACATAGTTTCATCCCGAAATACCCTTATGTGACCCTGAAAACATAATTTCGGGTAAAGATCAGTAATTTCGGCCATAATTGAATAAAAGCAGGCTCATACTCGCACTCAGGTCATTTACACCCGATGAAATGAAGCGGCTGAACGAATTCCTTCATTCGCCTTACTTCAACAAGAGCAAATCAGTACTTAAGCTCTTTGCCGAACTGAAAAAGCTTTACCCCGAATTTCCCGCAGAAAGAACAGAAAAGCGTGTTGTGTATTCAAAGATGTTCAAAGACAAAGACTACAATGAACAGGTTATGAAGAACCTCATCTCGGATCTCAACGCATTATGCAGGGAGTTTCTCGTGGTGGAATTTGCCCGCAACGATACATTTGAGAGCAGGCTGTACTTTCTCCGGCAGATGATAATGAGGAAGGCTGATCCGGTTTTCTTCAGCGAACTGAAGAATTTCGAAACAGAGCTGAAGAAGTCATCCGAGATCTCAGAGAGGAATTTCTATTATCTGTATCAGCTTGAGGAGGCAAAGATCAGTTTCCACCTTGAGAGGAACCAGCAACCGCTTGTGTTTGACAAAGTGCTTCGTTCAGGTGAATATCTTGTTCTGTACTTTCTTCTTCATCTTACGAAGACAATATCAAATCTGAATGTCAACAGGCAATCGTTCAATGTTGATTACGAAACGAATCTTCCCGGGAAGTTCTTCGACAGCTTAGGCATGGAAGAGATAATAAGGTACATGAAGGAGGAAAAGATGGCCTATGCATACCTTGCCGAGCTTTATTATTACAGGGTGATCTGCAATACACCGCCCTTTGATGAAAGTTACTATTTCAGATTCAGGGACATACTTTACGCGAATCTCCAGAAGCTCAGCAGGATAGAGGTTTACGGACTGTTCAACGCGCTCGAGACATTCTGCATGAGGAAGATCAATTCAGGCGAAAGCAGGTTCATCAGTGAGCTGTTCGATGTCTTCAGCAAGGAGATCGAAAAGGGTTTCTACAAATTTGCCGAAACATCGCCGGTAACCGTCATGAAGTTCAGGAACACATATCTTCCTGCCCTGACGCTCCGGAAGTATCAATGGGTAGAGAACTTCATTGAGAAGTTCAGCAAAGACATCAACCCTTCCGAACGGGATGCCGTGGTAAAGATTGCCAGGGCACAGCTTGATTTTGAGAAAGGCGAGTTCGGCAGAGTGCTTGAAAGGATAGCGGATTTAAAGCCTGACCTGTTCTATTTGAAGATCGACATAAGAAACCTCACCCTCATGGCATATTATGAACTCGGCTATGTGGAATCTGTGATTTCGGGGTTAGATTCATACAGGCATTTCATAGCAGACAACAAGACGATCCCGGAAGCCTTCAAGAAGATCCATCTCAGATTCATCAATGCTTTCGGTTCGATGATCAAATCGAAGGAAAGGAATGAGCAGGAGAAGCTGGAAGAACTCCGCGATTCACTGAAGCAGTACACTACCGAGAAGAGAATTCGCTGGCTGATCGAGAAGATCGGTCTGTGAAACGGATCATGAATTGTGAAAGTGAGCCCTTTTCTGATCTATTGGCGGAGGAGGAAGAGTCCGGCCTCTCTGCTAAAAAGTGCGCGCGCTCAGCTAAAGACCTCAGACGCTCTGCAAAAGAGTTCGGACGCTCCGCTAAAGAGTTCGGACGCTCCGCTAAAGAGTTCGGACGCTCTGCTAAAGAGTTCGGACGCTCTGCTAAAGAGTTCGGACGCTCTGCTAAAGAGTCCGGCCTCTCTGCTAAAAAGTGCGTGCGCTCAGCTAAAGACCTCAGACGCTCTGCTAAAAAGTTCGGATGCTTAGCAAAAATGCCCGCAGTATCACAAAAAGAGGCAAAAATGATTTTCAGACGCTCGAATTTGTAGACTGAGAATCCCTACCCTGAGACTGTGTGCAAGTGTCCCTTAGCTATGATTGCGAGAATGGAATCTTTCAAAACGCAGAACTCATAATTCCGCTAATACCTTTGCCGCTTTTCTTCCGCCTTCCTCTTCAGCCACTCCGCAAGATTAGGATACAGATTAAAACCCCGGAAGGAGACTTGGCAGAACATATTTCTTGTCTCCCCATATCAGCCGGTTGCGGCAGTCGCCTGTTTCCTGTTTTTCGCTGAAGAGCGAATCGAGTCTCTTCTGTCTGTCGGATGAGCTTTCATTTATTGTTTCGATGGTCTGAAAAGGAAGTGCTATCCTAACCGGTGCGGTTTTCTTATCGTTCTGATATTTGCCTTGCCAGATGAGTTCGGTCATTTCTAGAATAATTCCAAATTAATTGTTAGCAATCATAAAGTCATATTACTTAAAGGGTAGAATAACCTGCCATGAAATCCGCATGATGGTGTAAGTTTAAGTTATCTCGCTTGCGATCTGAGACAGTGTCAGGGTAAGGACATCTTCAAGATAAGATTTCACATTCGATTTTAATGATTGATTGAATTCGGTGCTTAAGGATACTTTGTATGGCGCTATATCTAATGGCACATTTGTTATCACTCTTCCTTCCCGGCTCTTTCTGTAATTGCCTTCGGTCAAAGTTCTTTGTTTTTTTGCTTCAGCTTCAGATTCAATAAATTCCAGTATAGCGCCAATCGCGTACGAGTCGTCCTGGTAACCGAAATGGTGTTGTGTGATTATGAGCTGATATCCCTTACTTTCGCTAATATCAACTGCAAATCTGAACCATCCTTTCGGAAGAAACCTGTTGAAATAATAACCATGTCTGGCCGCATAGTTTGCAATCTGATGAGTGAAGTAGTACTGCTTTCCCGTAGAATCAGGTTTGCAACTCGTCAGATAGATCGTTGCATTTCCTTCCATCTTATCTTTAATGTCATTTGTGAAAACATTGAGAATTTCATTTACCATTTCATATATGGCATTTCTGTTTCTTGCAATTGCTTCAATCCTCCCTTTTTCCTTCATGCCCTTTTGTACTTTCAGTTTTCCCGTCAGAATCTCGGTTACGTGCTCAAGCGATGAAGTTGTAGGAATTGGTTTCAGATTGAGCGCCCTTTCAATGTGACCTCGCTGAATACTTATAAAATAATCAACAAGCGGCTGAGGATTTCCGTTATCCGCATCCTCAAGTGATCCTATATATCTTACTCTTGCATCGTCTCTCAGTACAGTGAGAGGGAATAGACCGAATTTGATAAGAATTAGGCTTGCTAAAAGCCTTGCCATTCTGCCGTTTCCGTCCTGAAAGGGATGAATAGTAGTGAATGCATGATGGAACCATGACGCAATAATTACAGGATGAATATTCTCTTTAAGAAGTTCATCATAGATTCTGACAAGGTTATCCATTTCTGATTCAACCTGAACAGGAGGACAATATTTATAAGTAATTTTACCGTTACCGTTTTGTCGTGATGGATTGTTTTCTCTTTCTTTAAACTTTCCTCTCAGCAATGTTACCTTCATCTTGTTTCCGAACTGGTCTCTTCCTTCGGACGATTCCTGATGCTCTGTAACTGTTTCATGTAATTGCTTTATGAAGCTTACTGAAAGTACCCTGTTGCTTTTTACAAAGTCAAATACAGCATCCACGGCAGACAAGTGATCTCTGAGGTGATTCATCAATTGATCCTTAGACACATTGTCGCTGAAGTCGCCATGACTAATTAGAGATTCTGCAAAACCCCTTTCAATCAGAGTTTCAGTAACTCCTTTGGAGATATCATACATGTTTTCAATAACTCCCGTTTCAATTGCATGCTGTCTCTTCAGATGTTCCATAAACTCAGCAAATTCATCCGAAGAATTCTGCAGTTCATCTTTTCTTCTGAACCAGGAAGGAGAGATTTCATCGAGTCTGGAAGTATTACACATTTTCCATTTTTCAGTAAACTCAACGTGTTTCCAGATATTTACAATGCCATCATCTGAATTATTTGCCATAGTTGTGGCCTCGTCGGCAGATTTGTGGTTTTTGATTAATTGATGCTGTTATCACTAATATTCTGGTTTGGGCTGAATTGGATCTGTTACTCCAAAAATAAGAACTATATCTCAATATTCCTCACAATAATTGTGCCACCGATCTCAATTGCGCCAGAGGGAATCTAAAAACATTTCAAATTAGAGCGGAGCAAACTAATACCGGCATCATAAGACAGAGAAGGCAAACAGAAAAATCTGAGACAGTAAATGAGCAAAATTTTGAGCAGGTCATTAGGCAAATACCCTACCGCTCTTCGCCCGCCTTCCTCTTCAGCCACTCCGCAAGATTAGTATACAGATTGACGGAAGCCTTTCTCTTTATTTCATCAAGCACTTCTCCGCTTCCGGACGGATTTGTCCGGCTGTTTATAAGCATCCGCACACACCTGAAGAAATCACCGATGTGCGTCCTGATGATCGGCGAGAGGTCCTTTGCGTTCCGTATGTATTCAAGTGATGACGAAACCAGTGATAATCCCTCTTCATAATATCCGAGCTCGTAATATGTCTTAAGCTGAAGTATGCGGAGGTCAAGCTTGAAGAGGAACAGATTATACTTCACTTTCAGAATGTGCTCAAGCGCACTGCCGTAATCCGACTTTGTGTAGTCAAGATATGCAAGCGAATACTCTTTCATATTTTCACGGTGATTTTCATGAAGTTCGCCGGAATACTTTTCAATGAACTTCTCAAGCCATTCATACTCACCAAGCGCCGAGGCAACGATCAGAATGTTCCTGTAAAGCACTATGTGAAAGTTCTCCTTTTCGGAAAGCCTGTAAATGCCGTTCTCTACCATGTGCCTTTGCATTCCGAAAAGCTCTTCGTTGCCCAGCTTGTTCAACTGCGATCTTGTGAGCATGATGTTCCACAGCACATAGTTCTCTGCCATGCCAAACAATGAGGCATGCTTCTTCAGCAGATCCTTGAGCCGAAAGTAATGTTCCGTGCCGGCCTTTTCCCTGTTCATCATGTAAACATGATAGAAGATCTCTATGTAAGGATATCTGTCAGGAACTTCTTTCTTCAGCCGCGGAAGAAGCTGTTCATAATCAATGCAATCGAGCATTGCCTGAAGCATTCCGCCTCCGCCGCCGGCGTTATAGACTTCCGCAAGATTCTTTTCATCTTCAAACTTGAAACATGAGATGAGAGACGCGGTAAGAAGGTCTTCACTTGCTTTCAGAGTAAACTCATAAGAGCCGGCAAAATCATCCCTGTTCAGAGAACAATCCCTCTTCACGGCATTCATAAGATAAGATGTTACAAACGATCCGATGCTTCCTCTTGCAGGGTTGTCCTGCAATTGCCGTATGTTATCATACTCCTTGTCAAACTCCCTGTAAAGCCGCCGCTTGCGAAGCTGATTCAGAAGAAGATATTGCCCGGTATCGGGCTGTGAATGCAGTTCAGACTGCACCAGAAATTCTTTGCACAGTTTATACAAATGTGAAGTAAGGGTCCTTACAAGATTATCCGACTTTGCCCCGTCAAATTTTCTCCCCGGAAAAATCTTCCCGAATATCTTTTCATTTGTAATTTTCTGCGGGTCGAAATCCGGATGAACGCTTTTCATGAATTTGACCAAATGGGCAAGGTCTCTTCCTTTATTATGGTAAGGCGAGCAAACAAATTTCTCAAACTGTTTCATCTCCTCTCCGGAAAGTGTCCTGAGGAGTCCCGTAAGCTTTGTGTCTGTCATGATTGTTGCAACAAATTAACCCCCAAAAACAGCTATTACCATTCGAAAATATAGTTTTTTCAATTATAAGCCGTAAGAACATTGTAACTATTTCTCTAAAATCTTTTTGAATCCGCCGGTACTTATTGCAATTTTTGCCTCAACTAATTCTAAAAAAACTTACGAGGAGAAAACAATGTACGGCAAAATCACAAAAGGTGGGAAATCCGGGTTTCCGGTTTCAGAGAATCAGATTCAAATTTTAAATAATGAGTCCCTCGTAGGCTTGCACTGCCGGGGAAAGGAAAGCGTCTTCGAAAATTCAGGAGTTCGCTCTGACCGGCATGCAGGCCTGAGAGGAAAATTAATTACTTTCCTTACTGCTCTATATCTGCTGTTTGGCATTCAGGCAACCGATGCACAGTGGGTTACACAGAGCTCAGGCACAACCAACGAATTATGGGGGATGCAGTTTCTCAATGCCAATACAGGAATACTTGTGGGCAGTAATGTGATCAAGCGTACAACTAACGGCGGAGCAAGCTGGAACAACGCCGGCACACCGGGCTTCAGTGTAATGAGGGATGTAATCTTATGGTACGGAAACGTCTGGGGTGTTGCCGCCGGACACAGCGGAGCGTGGAGAACTACTAACGAAGGGTTGAACTGGTCCACATCAATCACTTCACCGTCAAATTTTGCTATGGATATAAAATGGACGGGCTATGAACTTTATTGCGCGGGTCAGGGAATGAATTACTCAAAGACTACCAACTGGGGAGTTTCATGGACATCGGGAACATTCTCTGTTCCCGGTACAGTGGGATTTGATATTTACGGGATCAATATCACAAACAATGTAAGCCCCACTCCAATGTGGATCTGCGGATCGTCAGCAAATAACGGAGGAGTGAATACGCCGAAACTTGCAAAGTCAACAGACGGCGGCGCAACATTTGGCATAGTCCTGAACTTTCCAACTGGCGTGATGACCGGCTCTGCACTCAACGATGTTGAATTCACGGGCTTCAGCGGATATGTGTGCTCTTCGAACGGAAGGATTTTCCGAACATTGAACTTCGGAGCAAGCTGGGATACAACATATCTGGGAAATTACAGTCTGCGGCAGTTCTCTTTCAAAAATGCAAGCACGGGATTTGTATGCGGAAGCGGCGGGCAGGTATTTTATACTACAAATGCCGGAACGAACTGGAGCGCTTACGGATCAACGGGTACGACTCAAAATCTCAACTGTGTTGAATTTTTTTCTGATAATCTATGGAGTGCCGGCGCAAGCGGAACATTGTTAAAGAGCACGGTTTATCTTGATGAGGTAAATGTCTCCGGTGCATTAAGCGGCAACGGAAATTATTTGAATCTTTCTTCGGCATTCTCAGCGATCAACAGCGCTTCGCAAGCAGGAGCTAACATCGTAATTACAATAAACAGGAATGCAGCTGAGCCGCCAACGGGAGCTGTTCTGAATCAGGGAGACTGGGCAAGCCTGACCATTCAGCCCTCGGCCGGATCAGGCAAGAGCGTTTCCGGAAACATAAATGCGGGATTGCCGTTGATAGATCTCAACGGAGCTGACAATGTTAGAATTGACGGCATCAACAGCGGCGGCACATCTCTTACATTATCAAACACATCCGCTTCTGGAAATGCAGGAACAAGCACAGTGAGATTCCGTAACGATGCAACCGGCAACAAGATTGTAAACTGCACGATCCTCGGCTCAAGTCAGACAAATTTTACATCGCCTTCTGCAACAGTGCTGATTTCCGGAGAAGCAGTAGCTACAGGCAACGATAACAATGTCATCTCAGACTGTAACATCGGACCAGCCGGAGGCAACACTCCGAACTGCGCCGTGCTTCTTTCCGGCACAACGTCATCGCCTTCACTTTATAACAGCGGCGATACGATCCGCAACTGCAACATCTATGATTATTTCAGATCCAATGCCGTAGTTGCAGGACTGATGATTGGAGAAGGAAATACAGCAGTAACAGTTACAGGCAACAGGTTTTATCAGACCGGGTTGCGTATCTACTCAAGCAGTAACCTGGATCACTATATGATACAGATCAACTGTCCTGCAGGCGACGGCTTTACGGTTAACGGAAACACTCTCGGCTTTGGATCATCCTCCGGCACAGGCACATACACGATGCATTCGCCTTCACAGGGAAACCTGTATGCAATGAATCTAAATGTTGGGACTACAGGTCAGACAATAGTCAGGGGAAATACAATAGGAGGAATACAGCTTAACGGCAACTGGAACAGCGCTCAACTGATAAATGTAACGGAAGGAAACATTCTTGCAGACAGCAACACAATAGGCAGTCAGACATCAAATTCAATCACATACACAGTGTTAAACTCATTTGGCACACAGCAGGTGAATGCGATGAAATTATCTGGTAATGGGAACAAGTCCGCAAACTATAATTCAATTGGCGGCATCACTGCAAACGGTCCGGTCTGTTACTTCAGCGGAATCCTTTTCGTATCATCCGGAACACCGGTTTGGAATTGTAACGGCAATACAGTCGGCGGTGCTGCTGCAAACTCTCTTGTGAACAATGCAAACGGCGGCAACACAACCTACGGCATATCTGCTTCATCAGTCAGCGCAGCATCATTGACTTGCTCGGGAAATACAGTAAGGAATATTCAGTCAGCCGTTACAGGAACTTCTTTCAACCAAGGCACGGCAGGTATTTACATCAGTATGCCGGGCGGCAATTTTACGGCAAGCAATAATAGAATACATTCCGTTACTAATTCCAATGCTTCGCAGCAATGCATTGTCTCGGGTTTGGCCATTTACGCAGGAACCGGCACAGTAACCGGCAATATTATTCACTCGCTGGGCGTAGTCAACAACTTTTCCGCTATCAGGGGAATCAGCTCCTTTTCAACGACCGGAATATTCACAAACAATATGGTAAGTCTTGGAAAAGATTCAGCAGGGACAAGCATCACGCTCGGATGTCAGATCTTCGGCATAATTGACTGGCTGAGTTCAGTTTCAAGCTACTTCTTCAACAGTGTTTATATTTCAGGAAATGCGGCAGACGGTGGTTCAAACACATTTGCGCTTTACAGCGAGGCAACAGGTTCAAGAAGATTTACTAACAACATATTTCAGAATTCAAGAACAAACATCAGCTCGTCCGGAAAGCACTATGCAATCAGAGTTGCCGGTACATCTGCTAATCCTACCGGACTTCTTTGCAACTACAATGACCTCTTTGTAAACGGCATTGGGGGAGTGTTTGGACATTTTAACAGTGCAGACATCGCAGATATTTCTTCGTGGAAAAATGCAACGGGCAAAGACACAAACAGCATTTCATCCGATCCGGAATTTGTCAGCCATGCCGATCTTCACATAGACTCAAACGTAACATCGCCTGTCAACGGCGCAGGATTTTCCGGAACCGGAATCTCTGCAGACATTGACGGAAATCCACGCAATGCCTCTTCACCGGATATCGGAGCGGATGAATTCAACGGTTACGCCCTTGCAGAAGTTCTCAACTTTGACGGAGTGAACGACCATGTAACTCTTCCCAACTCACTTACGCAGGCATTCACATCTCCCGCAGTTACCGAGTTTACGATCGAGTACTGGTTTAAGGGAACAACCCTTCAATCCGCCGTACGCTTTCAGCCGACGGGATTCAATTACATTGTTGCAGGATGGGGAAGCAACCCTGCAACACAGAAGCATATCATGTCAACAGACGGAGGAACAACAGGAGGCGTGCTCGTAGGCAGTGCGGCAAATGACGGCAACTGGCACCATATTGCAGTAACCTGGAAAAGAAACACAGTGAACGGATTCAGAAGTTATCTTGACGGAATGCTTGTTGACCAGAGGAACGCCGCTGATGTCAGCCTGCCTCCTTTAGCATCCGGTGGCGGGTTGGGCAAGTATTTCGTGGGCAACTCTGAATATACTAACGGAAGTCTTGATGAAGTAAGGATCTGGACACGCGCGCTTGAACAGTCTGAGATCGCCGCGAACATGAATTACGAAGTCAGCTCCGGTACCAGCCTTCTTGCAAGCTATCACTTCAATCAGGGAGTTGCAGGCAGGGACAATTCCGGCATAACGTCGCTGAGTGATGCAACCAATAACAGCTTTGACGGCTCACTGCAGAACTTCACGCTGAACGGTTATGCATCAAACTGGATCGAGCCCGGGCCTCAGCTAGTTCAGCCAAATGTTTCGGTAAACATTTCATTGATCACGGAAGGGTTTTACAACTCAACAGTAAATACGCAGAACATTTCTGATACAGTTCGTGCATATCTACATTCTTCATCTTCACCCTTTAATGTAGTTGATTCCGCGTTTGCAGTCGTTGACTCTGTTTTGCATTCTGCAGAATTCACATTCGGTAATTCTTTTCCCGGCAATTATTACATAAGGCTTGTTCACAGGAACAGTCTTGAAACATGGAGCTCAGCCCCTGCGGCAGTGAACGAAAATGCAACTTATGATTTCACTGCTTCGGCATCGCAGGCATTCGGAAGCAACATGGCTCAGGTTGACGCTTCACCCGTGCGCTTTGCATTATATTCCGGAGATGTCAATCAGGACGGTGCAATTGACGCAACCGATGTGAGCGCAGTTGACAATGACGCGGCAAACTATTCTGCCGGTTATATTTCTGCAGACCTCACGGGTGACGGCTACGTTGACGGAACAGACTTTGCAATTGCGGATAACAACGCTGCTAATTTTGTGAGCGTTACAAGGCCATAGGTGCAATTGAAAATAGGAAATTAAGAATGAAAAATTGGAATTGTTTCAAATGATGAACGAATCCCTCTCCCCCGAGGGGAGAGGGCAGGGTGAGGGTTTACATATTTGCAGATCTCACCAGAACTAAATCCATGCAGCACTTTAAGATCAGTTTAGAATGCCCGCGACTCTGACACCGGCAGGAAGCTGCATTAACCACACGACCCGCGACTTCAGCCGCAGGGTAATCTTTTTTATGCCCCCGCAAAGCATGCTCCGCGCAACTCACAACTCATAATTGGAAAACCCCCCGGGAGGTATCACACTGATTCAAAAAAGATTTTCAATTGCATAAGATCTTCCGGCCAATGGTGTCCAAAACGTTTTCTAAAATCAGAAATTGTATTGAATGCAGTTCAAAAATAGAAGCTTTTTCGATTGTCGCAGGAACAACCCGCCTCATCCTAATGCCGTTAAGAAATTGTGAGCTTTGGCGTAAGCCTGCCCGAAGAATACTGAACTTCAGCACTTTACGCAGGCGGGCGTGAATTTCCTGTTTGACGAACACGACAGTGCTCTTCTGTCGTGTGAGGAGTTGAAATTCACGTAGCCAAAGCGAGCAATTTTAGGCAATTAGGATGCAGCCTGCCCGGAGAATAATGAACTCCAACACAATACGCAGGCGGGCGGGCGACTTTTCCCCGCCTGCTTAGCTCGGTTTAACACTTCAATCAGCCTATACGTCGGGCAGGTTTGCTAAGCTTTCTTTTGGTCGTTCAAAAGAAAGCGGAAAAACCTTTGACATCGTATTTTATTAAATCCTACTCACCAAAAATTTCAAACGTTTTGGACAGATGTGTCTTCCGGCAGTTTTTGTATATGGCTTTACAGTTTCACTTACTACCGTAATTAGCTAAATTCAGCGAATTTTTCCCAACTCATAAGGATTAGTATGAAAGAAATGTTGTTGTTTACGAATTTCAGGTCAATCTGCCTGATAGTTGCTTTTCTGTTTATCGTTGCAGCAGATACGGCATACAGCAACCGGATGAATTCCGGAAGAACTGGTTATGAATTGTCGGGCGGATCTGTTAAAGAGAGCGCTGAGAAAACAGATTCACTCCCCGAAGGAGTCACAGATGACTGGCTCAGGCGTCTGACTGATGAAAACGGAAATAGAATTATTCCCGAAGAGCCCGAGGGTGATGCATTGCAAAGAAAAATTTTTAACGGACTCTCTGCATCAGAAAATTACGGAAATTCCATAAGCAACGCCGGCGATGTTAATGGTGACGGATTCGATGATATTATTATCGGAGCTCCCGGATATTCTTCGGGAACCGGCCGCGCATATGTATATTTTGGCGGACTGATTACTAATACAATTGCTGATGTGGTACTCACAGGAGAGGCCGCAGGCAACAGTTTCGGAATATCGGTTTCAACAGCCGGCGATGTGAATGGTGACGGCTTTTCTGATGTGATTGTAGGAGCTATCGGATATTTATCAACCAGGGGAAGAGCATACATTTATTTCGGAGGAGCAGCAATGAATAATTCGGCTGACGTGACAATGACCGGCGAGGCAGCAGGTAACATATTCGGATATTCGGTCTCAACCGCCGGAGATGTGAACGGTGACGGATATTCTGATGTGATGGTTGGCGCAAATAACTATGGCGGATCGTTGGGGAAAGCTTATATTTTCTTCGGAGGTGCATCAATGAACAATACAGCCGATGTGACTATGATTGGAGAGACTTATCTGGGATCAGCATTGTCCTATGCCGGAGATGTGAACGGCGACGGTTACTCTGATGTGATCGTCGGAGAAAGAGATTACCTTGGAGCTGTCGGCAGGGCATATATTTTTCTGGGAGGAGCATCTATGGATAATACAGCGGACGTAACAATGACAGGCGAAGCTATTTCCAACTATTTTGGAACTTCAGTTTCATCCGCGGGAGATGTGAACGGGGACGGTTATTCTGATGTGATCGTCGGGGCTCGCGGTTATTCTGCAAACACAGGAAGATCTTATATTTTTTTCGGTGGAGCAGCAATGAATAATACTGCCGATGTGACGATGACAGGTGATGCAACAAATATTTATTTGGGTAATTCGGTTTCATCCGCCGGCGATGTGAACTGCGACGGTTTTTCTGATGTGATTGTCGGAGCAAACGGATATTCATCAAACACGGGAAGAGCATACATTTATTTCGGAGGAGCGTCAATGAACAACACGGCGGACCTGACAATGACCGGCGAGACTGTAAATAATAATTTTGGAGTTTCAGTCTCCTCGGCAGGAGATATGAACGGCGACGGATACTCTGAAATGATTATCGGCGCGCCCGGATATTCTTCCGGCACCGGAAGGGTTTATTTGTATGATTACTTCATGAAAAATGAGATCACACCTGATCTCTCTATGACGACAAGCGAGGGAGAATACCGTTATCTGGGAAGATCTGTCTCTTCGGCCGGGGATGTGAACGGAGACGGATATTCAGATGTAATAGTGGGATCTCCTGGTTATTCATCAAACGAAGGTATAGCGTACATTTTTTATGGAGGAGTATCAATGAATAATGATGCTGACGTATTCATTTTAGGAGAGTCATCTGATAATTATTTCGGTAATTCGGTTTCATCTGCAGGAGATGTAAACGGTGACGGGTATTCTGATGTGATTGTAGGAGCGCTGGAATATTCTTCAGGCAGAGGCAGAGCATACATATATTTCGGAGGAGCAACAATGAATAATACAGCTGACGTAATTATTACAGGCGAGGCAATAGCTAATCTTTTTGGCAATTCTGTTTCGTCTGCAGGTGATGTAAATGGAGACGGATATTCTGATGTGATCATTGGGGCTTACCGGTATTCTGTGTTGTTAAATGGCAGAGCTTATATATATTTCGGCGGGTCAGTAATGGATAATGTTGCAGATTTAAAGATGACAGGAAATAGCGGAGGCGACGGTTTCGGATATTCGGTCTCAACCGCCGGAGATGTGAACGGTGACGGTTATTCAGATGTGATTGTCGGGGCTTACGGGTATTCATCAGAGACCGGCAGAGCATATCTGTTCTATGGAGGAGTGACAATGGATACACTCTCAGACTTAACAATGACGGGCGAGGCGGCAGGCAACAATTTTGGATATTCGGTTTCATCTGCCGGAGATGTGAATGGAGACGGGTATTCTGACGTGATGGCAGGGGCAATAAGTTACTCATCCTCAACCGGCAGAGCGTATATATTTTTTGGAGGATTGACTATGGATGCCGGCGCGGATGTAACTATGACAGGGCAGAATACAAATGATTTTTTCGGAAATACGGTTTCATCAGCCGGGGACGTGAATGGCGACGGATACTCTGATGTGATCGCCGGCGCTTATGGAAATTCTTCCGCAACGGGCAGAGCTTATGTTTATTTAGGAGGAGGATCAATGAATAATTCACCTGATATTACTATGAAAGGCGAGGCAACGTCCAATAACTTCGGATTTTCAGTCTCTTCTGCCGGCGATGTGAATGGAGATGGCTATTCTGATCTGATAAGCGGTGCACCGGGATATACGGAAATTTTCACAGCTGATACAGCCCGAGGAAAATCATATATATACCTTGGTTCTGCAATTTCCGTAAAGCCAATATTACTGTCTGCCAAGGATGTTCCGGATGACCAGGGCGGATTATTGAATCTGAAATTTGCAAAAAGCTCGCTGGATGTTCCGTCAAGTGAAACAGGAGGTATTAATTATCAGATTGACAGAAGCGTTCCTCCAAACGGAAATGGTTACCAGTGGGTTTCCGTAGCTAATATTTCAGGAACATACGAATCATTTTATACAGCAGAAATTCACACTCT
>CAZTQR010000040.1:0-28446 GCA_964615795.1 uncultured Ignavibacteriaceae bacterium | reverse complement strand
AATTATGCAGAACTGAAAGAAAGTCTGCAAGGGCATCAGTTCAGAACAACATCCGATACGGAAGTGATCATGCAAGGCTACATCCGGCACGGTACCGAGTTCTTCAGACAACTTCGCGGCATCTATTCTATTTCAATACTTGACGAAAGGGCTTCGCGGAAAATAATTCTCGCACGAGATCCTTCGGGCATTAAGCCGCTGTACATTTACCATGATTCCGGGTTCAGTGTTTTCGGAAGTGAGATAAAAGCCCTCCTTCCGTCCGTAAGGAACAGGCTCAGCGTGAATGAGAATGTTCTGAAATGCTATCTCAATCTCGGCTATTGCCCGGAACCTCATACAATCTACAGGGAAATTGTTGCGCTAAAACCCGGTCATGTGGCAACGATTTCTGTTGAGGGTTATGAGGAAAAGAAACTGATATCCTATGATTTCGGAAAACAGAACGGTTTGTCATATGCTGTTAACAGGGAAAAGTCACTCGAATTGCTGAGGAAAGCTGTTAAAAGAAATCTTGTTGCGGATGTTGAAGTTGCAGTGGCTCTCAGCGGCGGAATAGATTCATCGCTAATCTACGCTCTTGCACATGATTCTGACAGCGATGTGAAAGGGCTTACTGTCAGTTTTTCCGATAAAGAGCACGACGAATCAGAGACTGCATCTTTGTACGCAAATACGGTTGGCGGCAAGATGGAGTTGATCAGGGCGGATTCATCCCTTGATCTTCACACACTCAATTGCCTGCTTGCAAATTTCGATCAGCCGTATGCAGATTCTTCGGCCGTCAATGTCTTCTTCCTAACCCGCGCATCTTCAAGGATCACCAAAGTTCTTGTTGGAGGCGACGGTGGAGATGAGCTTTTCAACGGGTACCCTTCGCAGACATGGCTCTCATATCTTGAGATGCTTTCACGGTCGGGCATAAAGGCGGGAGTTGCGAAAAAAATTCTCACGGCGGCAGCTTCCTTTGGAGGTTCATCAGCCAGGAGAATTGCAGGAAGGCTTTCGGGGCTGTGGTCAGACAATCCCCATGAAATGCTGTATGACTGGCACTCATGGTTTCCCAGAAGATCCTTGCTCAGAGGCGATTCACCCTTCCTCTTTGATCCCGATGACGGCCTGAAATTGTACGGCAGGCTTTTCGGCGAAGAAGCTCCGGCAGAGTTCAGGAACTACATCGTGTTTGATTATTTCAGAAAGACGATGCTGAGCGATTACCTGCGCAAGACTGACATGATGTCAATGCTCAACGGGGTTGAATACAGAGTGCCGTTCCTTGATGAAGACCTTACTTCATTCGCACTGAGCATTCCGTTCAATCAAAAATCTGGAGTTGGCAAAACGAAAAAGATCCTAAGAGATATTCACAGTGACATCTATCCTTCACACACAAGCAAGGGTGCGAAGAAGGGATTCACAATTCCGCTTGACAAGGCGCTCGGCAAGGATGATTATTCGGAGATCAGAAGTGATCTTCTTGGCAAAGACAGCATGGCACTGGACTACATAAGAAAGGATTATGTCGAGTTCCTGTTCAGGATGCTGGAAAGCAGGGAAGGATCGGAGCAGGAAATAAGCCGTGCCGGGGTTTACCAGAGGATCCTCATGCTTTACAGTCTCAATCTCTGGAACAGGAACAGATGAAACTGGCGGTTGTTTCCCACACTCCTCACTATCACAGAAACGGAAAGATAACCGGCTGGGGACCGACGATAAGGGAGCTTGATCATCTTACAGGATTGTTCGAAGGCATTGTGCATATTGCGCCTCTTCACAGCGAACCGGCTCCGGAAAGTTCACTTGAATACGGATCGGACAAAGTGAAATTTGTTCCGCTTAAGCCTTACGGCGGTGATAAGCTCACGGAGAAACTTTCCATACTCACCACGGCATTTCACAATCTCGGTATAATAAAGAGCAACATTCGTGAAGTTGACTGGGTGCAGTTTCGCGCACCCACTGCCATGGGATTGTATGTTCTTCCGTATCTGGCGATGAAAAGGTCACTGCGCAAATGGGTCAAGTATGCGGGCAACTGGAAAATGGATGATCCTCCGCTTTCATATTCACTGCAAAAGTGGATGCTCGAATGCAACTTTCTTAACTGCAAAGTCACGATCAACGGATGGTGGGAAGGACAGAAACAGCACATTATCAGCTTTCCGAATCCATGCCTTGAAGATGAAGAGCTGAAATCGGCGCGTGAGTGCGGCTCAAAAAAGAACTTTGACGGGAAACTGAACCTCTGCTTTGCCGGCACGCTTACGGAGAATAAAGGCTGCGGTTTGATACCCGAGGCGCTGAAGCTGATGAAGAGAAAGGATATGATCAGCAGGATGACATTTGCAGGAGGAGGTACAATGCTTGAATCTCTCAGACTGCAAATGAATGATACAGGCGTGAATGCCGTATTCACCGGGTTTGTGGGAAGAGATTCGCTCTCCGGAATTTACAGTGACTCTCACTTGCTCATTTTGCCGAGCCGCTCGGAGGGATTTCCAAAAGTAATAGCAGAAGCCGCTGCTTACGGCTGTGTGCCGGTAGTGTCTGACATTTCTTCAATCAGTCAGTTCTTCGGAAGTGATGCATCAATATTTCTGAAAGAGATAACCCCCGAAGGTATTGCTGATGCAGTTGATATTGCGATCAATGACCGGGTCCAACTCAAACAACGTTCTGAAAAATGCATGGAGCTTGCCGGAAGTTTCACATACAGTCATTACATCAACCTGCTTAAAACAGAGATACTGGACACGGGAAATGACGAGTCGTAAGGCAATATGGTGATTTATTTTGAAGTCAATTTATGCTAACTTTAGGCCGTGAAAAACTCACCGTTTAAGTCTGAAATACTTCTCGTTCTGAACATTGCACTTGCAATGTCCATGCTGTTCAACCCCAAACTGAGCGAGATCTATTCCATCCTGATAATGCTCTACGGAGTTTACAGGATCATGGCAAAGAAGAATTCAGACGGCTCAGCACACATTTTTTCGGCTTATGTAGTAGGTGTTGAAGTTCTATTCCGGATGAATTCCGGAGGGTTCTCCTATGAATGGGGAAAGTATGCGGTTGTTGTATTTCTTCTGCTTGGCACGCTTGTAGGAGCAAAAAAGAAGATACCGTTTATATTCATCATACTTGTACTTCTCCTTCTTCCGTCAATCATGTATGTTGACTTCGGCTCATTTGACCTTTCAAGGCAGATGGTGTCGTTCAATCTTTCGGGGCCCATTACGCTCGGGGTTGCAGGCATGTATTTCTACAGGCGCAAGATACCTCTTCCGCAGTTCAGGAGAACATTGCTTGCAATGCTTTATCCGATCGCCGCGATGTCAATCTTTGTCTATTTCAAGTCAGGTTCGCTTGAGGATGTTGAGTTCACAACCGAGTCGAATTTTCAGGCAAGCGGAGGTTTCGGTCCGAATCAGGTTTCCACGATTTTCGGTTTGGGCATCATGCTCATCGCAATGGCTTATTTTTTAAATATCCGCCTGTTCAGGATCAATTACATTGCGGGAATTCTTCTGCTCAGCTTTCTTGTAAGGGGACTGGCAACATTCTCTCGGGGCGGTATGCTTGCTCCGGCAATCGCGATCGCTCTGACGATCATAATCATGACACTTCTTGACAGCAGGTTCAAAGACAAGCTGAACCGGGTCGTGTTTTCGTTCATGTTCATATTTGTGATAGGCTCTCTCGGTTTCTACTACGTTAACGAAGTGAGCGGCGGTTTGCTTGAGATGAGGTTCAAGGGCGAATCAATGTATAATAAGGAGAAGAGCAATATGTTCAGCGGAAGGGAAGAGATATTTGCAGAAGACCTTACGATCTTTGAGGATAATATGCTGACGGGTGTGGGCCCCGGTATGGCAACTTTCAAGCGAGGTGAGATCAGCGGTATAGAAGCGGCAGCGCATATTGAATATTCAAGGCTTCTTGCAGAACACGGCGTGTTCGGTGTTGCAGTGATCGCAATAATTGTGCTGGTTCCGGTAATGACTTTCTTCAAGATCAGATCAACAGACGACAGGATCATACTCGTAATGTGCACGGTGTTTGTTTTCATTACGCTGGGCCATGCGGCTATGAGGACAGCCGCGCCCGGATTCATTTACGGCCTCGCTTTCATTCACTTGCTGCGCAGGCCCCCTGTATGATCCTCTATGCAGGGAACATACTTTCATCACACGGTTATACTCCCACTTTTATCGAAACTCTTGCCCCGAAACTTTCGGAGCATTACAATCTCAGGGCCGTATCGGACAAACTGAGCCAGCCGAACAGGCTTATGGACATGGTAAAAACATTCAACCGGCATAAGAAAGAACTGCGCCTCGTGCTCATTGATTCATACAGCATGAAGGCATTCTGGTTCACATACGTCCTTGCAAGACTCAGCAAAAGAAATAATATCCCGTATGTGCCGATACTCAGGGGAGGCGGATATCCGGAAAGGCTGAAGAGTTCACCTTCGCTTTGCCGGGATGTCTTCGGAAATGCTTACCGCAACATCTCACCTTCTCTTTATCTGAAGAAACATTTCAACGATGAAGGCTATGACGTTGATTACATCCCGAACTTTATCCCGGTAAATGATTATCCTTTCAAGGAAAGAAGATCGGTGAAACCGAAACTTTTTTGGGTAAGGTCCTTTCATGAGATATACAATCCTGAGATGGCAGTTGAAGCACTTTCTGCAATAAAGAGGTCCTATCCGGATGCTGAACTGTGCATGGTGGGACCCGATAAGGACGGAAGCCTTGCACCATTCATGAAGAAGGTCGAACAGCTTGGCATCGGTGATTCAGTGAAGATCACCGGGAAGCTTTCGAAGAAGGAGTGGACCGGACTTTCGCAGGATTACGACATCTTCATCAATACAACAAATTTCGACAATCACCCCGTCAGCGTAATAGAGGCGATGGCGCTCGGAATGCCTGTGGTGTCAACCAATGTCGGAGGCATTCCGTACCTTGTTGAAAACAATTCTGACGGGACGCTTGTGGAGCCGGGAAACGCAAATGCTTTCTCGGATGCAATAATTTCCCTGCTTGAAAATCCGGACAGGGCGTACAGGATGTCGGTGAATGCAAGAAAAAAAGTCGAGGAATTTGACTGGGATAAGGTCAAGTACAAGTGGTTTGAACTCATAGACCCGTTGGTCGGAAAAAAGGCGGCACAGCATGTCATTTCTTGAACTTACTCTTAAGCTGAAGGGCTTTCCGTTAAAGGAAGCGGAGGAAGAACTGGCTTCGGTGAAGTCGCTTTCGCCGGAAGAGTTTGCCGCCTGGCAGGAAAAGAAAAAATGGGAGATTGTACGGTATCATCATGAGAACAATGAATTCTATTCTGACAGGATCGGGGGAATTCTTCCGGCCTCATGGGATGAACTGCCGGTGCTTCAGAAGACTGATTATCAGCAGGACAGGCTGAATACGATCTCAATGACATTTGATCCGAAGGAAATTTACACGGGCTATACTTCAGGTTCTTCCGGACATCCTTTCAGATATGCAAAGGATAAGCATGCTCATGCACTGACGTGGGCGCTGATAAAAGACCGCTATCGCTATTACGGCCTGACCCTCAATTCAAGGCAGGCAAGATTCTACGGCATCCCTTTCGAGAAATTTGATTACTACGTTGAACGTACGAAAGACTATCTTGCTAACAGGTTGCGCTTCCCGGTGTTTGATCTCTCCGATGAAGTGCTCGCGGGATTTCTCGAAAGATTCCGCAACGACAGTTTTGATTATGTTTACGGCTACACCAATTCTATCGTTCTCTTCGCACGTTATCTCATCAGAAAAAATGTCCTGCTGAAGAAAGCATGCCCGTCTCTGAAAGTATGCATATGCACATCCGAGAACTGCACATCAGAAGACAAAGAGATAATTGAAAGCGCGTTCGGAGTGAAGGCAGTGAATGAATACGGCACTTCGGAAGTTGACCTGATAGCTTTCGAAGACCTTGATGGAGTCTGGAGACTTTCAAATGAAAACATTTTTATAGAAGTCCTCGATGAAGAGGGGAATCACATTCAGGGAGACGGCGAGGGAAGAATTGTGCTCACATCACTGCACAACAAAGCAATGCCGTTCATAAGATATGAGATCGGAGACAGGGCACTGGTAAATGTAACAGACGGGAAGATCATGATCAGGCAATTGCTTGGAGGTGTAAATGATATCGTAATTCTTCCGAGCGGAAAGAAATCTTCCGGCATAAGTTTTTATTTCATTACGCGGAAGATCCTTGAAAAGTCAGGCAACCTGAAGGAGTTCATCATCAAGCAGGTTGCGCCCGACAGGTTTGTATTCGAAGTGGTTTCGGAAGGCGATGTATCGCAAACAGACAGGGACCTCATACAGAAGAACATTGACCTTTACCTTGAGCCGGGACTGAATTTTGAGATCGTCAGGGTGGACAGCATTAAGCGGACTAAAGCAGGAAAGATGAAGCACTTTTACTCGTGCATGAAGTGATTTGAAGATCGTAATTCTGACCCAGTATTTTTATCCCGAAACCGGCGCACCGCAAAACAGGCTGCTTGAGCTTTCGCAGATTTTCACGGAACTTGGCTGGAAAGTGAAGGTGGTTACGGCTCTGCCCAATTACCCGAAAGGAAAGATCTTTGAAGAATATTCAGGCAGTTTCAGGAAAAAAGAAAAGATTAGCGGAATAGAAGTTGAAAGATTCTGGCTGTACGCTTCTAATCTTCCGAGGTCATTGCCGAGGATCGTTTCCATGCTTTCCATTTCATTCACAAGCCTGTTCAGCGTTTCATCGGTCAGGAAGTTCAGGCCCGATTATATTTTTGCCGAGAGTCCGCCGCTTACGCTCGCCCTTTCAGGGCTTGTGCTTGCCCGCTCCTGCGGAGCGAAGCTCATCATGAACGTATCGGACATCTGGCCGCTCTCTGCAAAGGAACTTGGCTCGGTCAGCGACGGCAAGCTTTACCGCGCGATCGAATCGCTTGAGAAGTATCTGTACAGAAATGCATTCATGTGCACGGGGCAGTCGGAGGAAATTGTGGAGCACCTGAAGAGGAGCGGCGCGAAGCGCCAATATCTTTTCAGGAACGGAGTTGATGTGAAGCGGTTTGAGGGGCTGAAAAAGCCCGAAGGGCTTTCTTCAGGAAAGTTGAGGATCATCTATGCAGGGTTGCTGGGCGTAGCCCAGAAGATATCGCTTATCGCCGAAGGAATTGATTTCAGTGAACTCGGGTGCGAATTCCATATCTGCGGAGATGGCACCGAGCGCAGAGCAATAGAGGAGTTTGTCCGTAATCATCCGGAGAGAGGCGTCTTCATTCATGATTCGGTTTCGAGAGAAGAGGTGCCGAAACTGCTTTCGGAGTTTGACTGTGCTCTCATTCCGCTTGTAAGAAACATCTACGGCGCAGTCCCTTCAAAGATATATGAAGCCATGTCTGCAGGCCTTCCTATCCTGTTCTCGGGTTCGGGAGAAGGCGCCGCGATTGTAAGATCAAGAAACGTCGGACTTGTTAATCCGCCGGGCGATTTGAGTGCGCTTTCGGAAAATATCCGAAGGCTCGTTGGCTCTCCCGGACTGCTCAGGCAGTTGTCTGAAAATTGTACGGCAACAGCGATCAATGAGTTTGACAGAAACAAGATCATTCCCGGGTTTGCAGAAGAATTGAAAAAGCATTTGGACGTGCATTGAACAGGCTGAAAATGAAAAGCGTATTCATCGGGTCAAAGAATGAGTTCGATGAAATGATAGTAGACTGGATTGCGGAGCGCACACATCTTGCAGGAGTTGTGTGGTCAGATTCCGCGACCTGGCGGAAGTCATGGAAAGGCAGGATTGACTACGGAATGAAGAGGGCAAAGAAGTACGGATTCTTCAAAGTCATCAATGAACTTATGCTCTTCTTCTATGTAAAAAAGAAAGTTGCCGTGAAAGACCTTGGTTATCTAAAGAGAGAGATTATCAGGCCTTACTGGAAATCGAAGGGCAGAAAATTCAGCGATCTGAAATTTCCTGAGATCAGTTCGGATAATGTGAACAAAAAGGAAGTGCTCGACTTTCTGAACGAGGTGAAGCCGGACATAATCTTTGCAATGTGCGTCAATGACTTTTTCGGAAAGAAGATACGCGCAATCCCTGCATACGGTGTATTCCTCTGGCATGAAGGCCTGACGCCTGAATACAAGGGCCTTTACTCGCCGTTCTGGACTCTTTACAACGGAGAATATGACAACCTGGCATATTCATTCCTCCGAATGAATGACAAGATTGATGCGGGTGAGGTGTACGTTCAGGGAAAGGCAAAGGGAATTGACCTGACGCGTCACAATTATTCTTTCATAGGCCATAAGGCAATATTCGACAGTCTCGGTGAGGTTGGAGAATTTCTTGAATCGCTCGAGAATGGTGATCACAGGCCTTTGCCTTCGCGCAATGCAAAAGCCGGCAATTACACATATCCGGGAATGACTCAGTATATCGCCATGAGAAACAAACTGAAGAAACATCTTGCCAAATCAAATGAGAAGGAAACGGTTTGAAAGTACTCGTAACTGGCGCCGCAGGTTTTATCGGCTACCATCTCTCAAAGAGACTGATTGACTCCGGCATCGAAGTTTCAGGAATTGACAATCTCAATGCATACTATGACGTGGATCTGAAGAAGGCAAGACTCGGCATGCTGGAAGATAAGTCCGCGTTCAGGTTCGGACTGGTTGACATGACCGATAAGGACGGTCTGGCAAAATTCATATCCGAATTAAGGCCGGACGCAGTGGTGAATCTCGCTGCACAGCCCGGCGTCAGGTATTCGATCACAAATCCTGAAGTGAGTCTTAAGAATAACGTGAACGCATTTTTCAATCTGCTTGAGGCATGCAGGGAAGCAAATGTCGGCTCACTTATCTATGCTTCTTCAAGCTCGGTTTACGGAAACAGCACCAAGGTGCCTTTCTCCGTCACAGATAATGTTGACCACCCCGTGTCGCTCTACGCTGCCACAAAGAAGGCGAATGAACTTATGGCTTACACATATCATCACCTGTACGGAATTCCCGTTACGGGACTTCGCTTCTTCACTGTTTACGGCCCCTGGGGCAGGCCTGACATGGCATACTTCAAATTCGCGGGAAGCATTTTTGCGGGAAAGCCGATCGAAGTTTACAACAACGGTGACATGATGCGTGACTTCACCTACATTGATGATGTTGTCGAGTCTATGTACAGACTGATCACAAAGGTTAAGCCCGAAGGTTACCGCCTTCTCAATATTGGAGGCGAACATCCGGTGAATCTGATGGAATTCGTTACAACACTCGAAGACAAGATAGGCAGGAAGGCTGAGATCATCTTTAAAGAGATGCAGCCTGGTGATGTGAAGATAACTTTTGCGGATTCATCTGAGCTCGAAAAGCTGACAGGCTTCAAACCGCAGGTGAGGATAGGTGAAGGGCTTGGCAGGTTTGTGGACTGGTACCGGGAATATTACAAAATAGACTGAAGGAATGACCGGATGTGCGGAATAGCCGGTAAGACAGACTGGAACGGCGCTGACAGCAACCGCAGGGAGGTGGTTAGGAAGATGACCGGATCGCTTGCGCACCGCGGTCCCGATTTCGAAGGTGTGCTAGATCTTGACAATATCTCTCTGGGGCATCGAAGGTTGTCCATTATTGACTTGTCGGAAAAAGGCAATCAGCCCATGACGATTCCCGGAGGCAGATATTTCGTTGCCTACAACGGAGAAGTGTACAACTTCCCCTTGCTCAGGGAAATGCTTGAAAAAGAATTCGGCACCGGTTTTTTCAGTCACTCCGATACGGAAGTGATCCTGCATTGCTACGCACGGTACGGTGTGAATTGCTTTGAGATGTTCAACGGCATGTTTGCAATTGCGATCTGGGATGAAGAGAAGAAAGAACTTATTCTTGCAAGAGACCGCTTCGGAAAGAAACCGCTCTATTATCATGTCTCCGGCCCGGGTGATGTAGCGTTTGCGTCGGAACTGACATCTCTTATGCTCGACAGCTCTGTGCCAAAGGCGATCTCTCCGGAAGGCATCAATTGTTTCCTGGCATTGGGATATATCCTCTCGCCAATGAGTCTCTACAGAGATGTCCGAAAGCTCGAACCTGCTTCGTACATTAAGTTCTCAAAAGAGAGAGCCGGTACTCCCGTTCGATACTGGAGCTTTGCTGAGTCGTTCAGAGCTAAGACGGCAGAAAGTGAAGATGAGATTGCAGAACATATTACAGAATTGCTTTCTGAGTCTGTGAAGAGAAGGATGATCAGCGATGTGCCTGTGGGTGCATTCCTGAGCGGCGGTATCGATTCAAGTTCTGTTGTTGCATTGATGAAGAGGTTTCACACAGGTGAGCTTCACACATTCAGTGTGGGATTTCAAAGTGAATCATACAACGAACTTCCCGATGCAGAGAAGATCTCTTCATGGATCGGCACTGTGCATCACAGTATGATCTGCAACAAAGACAATGCAATCGATGCTGTCAACGAATCAATAGATGCATTCGATGAACCATTCGCTGACAATTCACTCATTCCGATGGTTGAAGTTTCAGGGCTTGCATCAAAGTATGTTAAGGTTGTGCTGAGCGGTGACGGAGCCGATGAGATGTTTGCGGGTTACATAACTTACAAAGCTGACAAGTACCATGCTTTTGCCCGGCCGGTTCCCAACTCACTGAAGAAGCTGGTCTCATCCCTGCTTTCTTCATCAGGCAATTCAAAGAAGCTCAACTGGCAATACAAGCAGAGACAGTTCCTGAACGGTGCAATGCATGATGCCGACAGGGCGCATTATATGTGGAGGCAATATTTCACGCCGGAGGAAAGGGTTGCCATTCTCGGAAGGGAAAACGAACAGCTTGTCTTTGACACTGATCCGTTCAGGACATTCAAAAAATTTTATGATAATGCGTACGGACTTTGCGCGCTTGACAGGAATCTTTACGTTGACTGCATGACATGGCTTCCGGATGACATTCTCGTAAAAGTGGACAGGGCAACAATGCACTGGGGGCTCGAGGCAAGAAGCCCTTACCTTGATCCTGAACTTGCGTGTTATGCCGCTTCGATACCTGCCGGTCTGAAAATGAAAGGCTTTGAAACAAAATACATACTCAAGAAAGCTTTGAGAAAGATCCTTCCGGGGTTCGTTCTCGATAAGAAGAAGAGCGGGTTCAATGCCCCTGTTGGAATCTGGCTGGGCACCAACGGGATGGACGAATTCAGGACATTCAACAAATATGTTTATGACAGAAAGCTACGCTGAACAGAAGAAGCAGTCCGAGTGGCACAGGCAATGGACATTGCTTGAAGACAACGAACTGTTTCTCTTCAAAGACTGGATCCTGCCGAACACACTGGAAGACTTTCGCGGCAAGAGTGTGCTTGAGTGCGGATGCGGCGGGGGACAGCACACTTCATTCGTTGCGCCGCTTGCGGAAACTGTGACGGCAGTTGACCTGAATACGACGGACATTGCCAGGCAAAGAAATGCAGGCGCACGTAATGTGCAGTTTGTTGAGGCGGATATTGCCGCAATGGACCTGGGAAGGCAGTTCGATATTGTCTTCTCAATAGGTGTGGTTCACCACACGGATGATCCCGACAGGACGATCGGCAATCTTACAAAGCATGTGAAGCCGGGCGGCAAGCTCATAGTCTGGGTCTATTCAAAGGAGGGAAATGAACTCGTTGAGAAGATCGTCGAGCCTTTCAGGAAAACATTCCTGAGTAACATGAGCCGGGAAGCATTGCTGGGATTATCAAAGCTCGTCACTGCGCTTCTTTATGTTCCCGTTTATTCACTCTATCTGCTCCCTCTGAACTTTCTGCCTTTCTATGAGTACTTCGGGAATTTCAGAAAGCTCAGCTTCGAAAGGAACACACTGAATGTATTCGACAAGCTCAATGCACCTCAGGTTGATTTCATCAGCAGGGAGAGGATCGGCAAATGGTTTGACGGAAATATTTTCAGGGATGTCAGCATAAGGCCATATAAAGGTGTAAGCTGGAGCGGAAGCGGAGTGAAGAAATGAATCTGTGCGGATAAATGGGCAAGCTTTTCGGATATGATGAGAAACTGAAGTTTGACACTGGGAATGAGAATTACTATGAACTTTTCAAAGACGGCATTTTGCATCCGTCAAAGGTCGGTGTTGTGCTGATGTCTCCTGCCGCAAAGTTCATTCTCAAACTAAACGGTGTTAAATGCGGGAGGGGAGTAAAAGTTTACGGCATTCCAAGAATTGAGAACAAAGGCAGGATCACTCTCGGAAACAATATGCGTCTTAACTCGGCGCTGTGCACTTACAACTCGGGCAATCTTGAGGGTCCGGTACTGTTGAGGACCTCCAAGGAAGGCAGTATCACCACAGGAGATGAGGTCTATCTTAACGGCACTGCAATCATCAGTGAGATAAGCGTGACACTCGGCAGCAGGATTATGATAGGTGCCAATACAGTGATCATGGATACAAACACTCACAATGTTCCGTGGGAGAACAGGCTCCGAAGGTGGGATAAGATAGTGCGTAAACCGGTGAGAGTTGAAGACGATGTATGGATTGGGGCAAGCTGTTTTATTATGAAGGGAGTTACTGTGGGCAAAGGTTCCATAATTGCCGCGGGAAGTATTGTCTCCAAGGACGTTGAACCCTTCAGCATTTATGCAGGCAATCCTGCAGTGTTCGTAAAGAAAATCGATGAGGAGTAATATGTCTGAACTGTTCACATCTGCAGAGCAGATGCAAAAAGCAACGAACTACAATCAATGGACATTTGACCAGTTCAGCGAACATATTCGCGGCGATGTGCTTGAAGTGGGCTGCGGTGTCGGTTCATTTACGAAATTGTTTGTGGAGCATGGCGGGTACGATTCGCTCTACTGTATTGATATATCCGCTCCTGCAATTGATCATATAAGAAAGAAGGATTTTGCAAAAGGATTGAGGATCGAATGCATTGACCTGATGGATGTTGAAGGGACGTTTGATCTGATAGTGTGTATGAACGTTATGGAGCATGTGGAAAACGACTCGGCATTCTTCTCAAAACTGCTTGACCTCCTGAAGAAAGGAGGAGTGTTGTTTCACCTTGTGCCTTCGCATAAGTTCCTGTATTCAAATTTTGATGTTGCGGCCGGTCACTTCCGGAGGTACACGAAGGAAATGATGAACAGCTTCAGACTTCCTGAAGATGTTGAACTGCTTAAACAGTATTACTTCAATCCGATCGGTGCTCTTGGATACTGGGCGGTTTACAAGCTTATGAAATCGGGCAACATAAACGACACCGAATCGGAGATTGGATTGTTTGACAAATATATAGTTCCGTTCTCGAGAAAGCTCCTTCCTCTGAATTCGCCGATCGGGATTTCGCTGATAAGTATTTACAGAAAAAAACTAACCTGACCATGTTCACAGTTGTGATACCTGCTTACAATGAAGGCTCCGTGATCGCACTCACAGTGTTTGAAGTTCAGAGGATGCTTGACAATTCCGGGATCAGGGATGCTGAGATCATAGTTGTTGATGACGGTTCGACAGACAAGACCGCTGAAATGAGCCTGAAGTCCGGTGCCGTTACAATTACGCACCCGCACAATATTGGATACGGGAGGTCGCTTAAGGACGGCATCCGTGCGGCCAAACATGACACAATTGTTATCACAGATGCGGACGGAACATACCCAATCGATATGATACCGGCGCTGGTTGAAGAGTACGGCAAGGGATTCAATATGGTGGTCGGTGCGAGACAGGGTGAGAATTATGATGAGTCCTTCAAAAAGAAGTCACTGAGACTTGTGCTGAAGAAGCTTGTCGAATTCACTGCAGGCCGCAAGATCCCTGACATCAATTCAGGGCTGAGAGTCTTTTCAAAGAATGAGGTCATTCCTTTCTTCTCAAAGCTGTGCGATACATTCAGCTTCACCACTTCCCTCACACTGGCATACATGATGAACGGAATGTTCGTGAAGTATATTCCGATCGAGTATCATAAGAGAGAGGGCAAGACTAAAGTCAGGCTCTTCCGTGACTCAATGAGGACTCTGCAGTTCATAGTAGAAGCCATAATGTTCTACAATCCAATCAAGATATTCATCGTATTCTCTGCACTGCTGATCGCTTTTGCCGGTTTCAATTTCATACTCTCCTTCGCTTTCAAGAAAACAATTACATTCTATCTCGGACTTGGAAGCATCCTGCTTTCCGTGCTTATGTTCGGCATCGGGCTTCTTTCGGTTCAGCTCAAACACATTCTCAACAGGGAGGATGATATCATAAATCAGGGGCGGCGCTGATTTGCAGGCCGGCAGAAGTTTCTTCCTCAGCATTCTGGCAGTATCTGCGGTCTTTCTTGTTACGAGATTGCCGTACTTCATTTATTACCCTGTCATTGTGCTTTCCAGCGACAGCGCCTCATACATTGCCGCTGCGTTTCAGCTTCTGGAGCTTAAGGCTCCGCTTTTCGACATAAGAACTCCGGGATATCCGCTTTTCATAGCCGCGGTCTGGTCGTTTGGCAAGAACTTCATCTCCGTTTCACTTGTACAAAGTGTGATAACATACATTTCGGCAGTGTTCTTCGTGGCTGTGGCCTACAGGTACTACAGCAATATGGTGATCTGGTTTGCCGTGGCGGTTTGCGGATTCATTACATCGAGCTACTTTCTTGTGCTTGAGATGTCAATGCTTACTGAAGGCATATTCACAAGCATAATGCTTTTTGCATCCGGAGTTTTGATGATGGCTGTGAAGTCGGAGAAGGAGTGGGTTTGGGCAGTTTTCTCGGCGCTTATTGGTTTGCTGATCTATATCAGGCCTGCGGGGCTTTTTCTGATCGGACTCTTGCTTCCGCTTATCATTTACTTCTTCCTGAAGAGGTCCGGCATCCGCTCATACGCCGCGCTTATTGCTCCCTGTATGTTGCTTCTGCTTGCTTTGTGTACATACAATTTATTTTCGCTGGGAAAGTTCACCATAACTCCTTTTGGTGAAGCAAACCTTGCCGGTGTTACAGTGCTCTTCATGGCTCCTTCAGAAAAATATCCGGAGAATGTGAACAATGCTATCCGGTCAACGCTTGACTCGATCCCGCGGCGCGACCTGAACTATGTCCGGAACTCATACAATCCTGACCGTCTCTTCAATACGTTCAAAGATAACTTCCATATGCAGATGATGCTTGTTGACAATCTGAAAAAGACAGACAGCACCATGACTTACATAAAAGCTCAGCCGTACCTCAGGCAAATATCGCTGGACGCAATTTCGTCTCACCCTGATATTTATGCAAAGTTCTTTCTGTGCAATCTGTACTATTTTTTTACCAACATAGGCAGAAACATGGATTACTTTGCAGAGCTTGAAAAGATATACAAAAGGTCTGTGATTGATAAAAGATTCGTTAAGGAGCTTGAAGACGGGAAGTGGAGGCAGGTCTCGGGAAATCCAGAGCTGAATGCAGGTGTGAAGGATTTCGTGAAGGAGAAGTTTGAGGCGCAGGAAGATCTTCAAGGGTTTGTGATAAACCCGGATGGAAGTGTTTCGCTCAAACCCTCATTGCTTATGAGTGCGGCCGGTTTGTATCTCCGGCTGTCTGCAATTGTCTTCAGAAATTACTTATGGCTGATACTGTTTGCCGCTATGATCTATTATACCCTGCGGGTCCTTTTTGCGGGGAAGTTTCGCGACAGCGATGCTGTTTTGTCAGCCCTGTTTGTTCTGATATTCGTTCTGAAAGCATTGCTCGTAAGCAGTGTTGAATCATCGCTTGAGAGATACAGCTACACAGTTGAACTGTCCGTTTATCTCAGTCTTCCTTTCATATTCATCCTTAGAAAGAAGCTGAATGAATACAAATCCCAAAACAAAATCCTGAAATGATACCATTCTCACCGCCGCTGATAGACGAAGATGTGATCAGGGAAGTAATGGACTCACTGACCTCCGGATGGATCACAACCGGCCCGAAAGTGAAAGCCCTCGAAGAAGAGGTCGCGAAACTTGCGGAAATTGAAAATGTACTGTGTGTGAACTCGGCAACATCAGCGCTGATGCTCATGCTCCACTGGTTCGGAGTGAAAAGGGGCGATGAGGTGATAGTCCCGGCTTACACTTACTGCGCTACCGCGCTTGCAGTTATGCACCTGGGGGCAACTCCCGTGATGTGCGATGCAGGCGATGACTTCTGCATCGATGTCGAAAAGATGAAACTGCTCATAAGCCCCAGGACAAAGGCGGTGATGCCGGTTGATATTGCGGGTTATCCATGCGATTACAACGGGATACGAACTGTAATTGATTCGCCTGAAGTGAAAAGCTTGTTCAATGCCGAATCGCCTGAGCAGATGAAACTCGGTCGAATGCTCATAATTGCAGACGCCGCTCACTCGATCGGCGCGGCATACAAGGGAAGGCCTGCTGCGCAAATGAGCGATGTGACTGTTTACTCCTTCCATGCGGTCAAGAATGTAACTACAGCCGAAGGCGGAGCAGTATGCATTAATCTTCCCGAACCCTTTGACAACAAAGAGCTTTACAAATGGCTGAGGCTTCTGTCACTCAATGGCCAGACGAAGGATGCATTCACTAAGTCGCAGGGCGGCAACTGGCGGTATGACATTGTCTATCCCGGATTCAAGATCAATCTCAACGATATTTGCGCCGCTGTGGGGCTTGCACAGATCAGAAAGTACGAGTCGGATCTTCTGAAAAGACGTCACCGGATCTTCGAGACCTATGATATGGCATTCTCCTCAAAATCCTGGGCGGTTCTGCCGCCGAGATCCTTGGACGGCAGAGAGTCATCGTGCCATATCTACCTCATTCGCATAAAGGACATTTCCGAATCCGAACGCGACAGGATGATAGATGTGATCAACGAACAGGGAGTCGCGGTTAACGTCCACTTCGTTCCGATGCCAATGCTGACGGTCTTTCGCGAAAGAGGTTACGACATTGCCGATTATCCCGTCAGTTACTCGAACTACAAAGGAGTGATAACTCTTCCGGTTTACCCTCAGCTTTCGGATGACGATCTGATGAAGATAACATCTTCTGTGATCCGTGCATACGAAGCTGTTGTGAATGACTGATGCTCAAGAGAATTTCAGACATACTCCTTTCAGGCGCCGGCATTCTCGTGCTCTCTCCTTTGCTGCTGCTGATCTTCTTTGCCGTGAAAGCAAGCTCGCCGGGTCCGGCCATCTACAGGCAAAAGAGAGTGGGAAGGTACAACACTGACTTTGAGGTCTTTAAGTTCAGGTCAATGTACACCGGATCCGACAGAAAAGGTCTGCTGACCGTAGGTGACAGCGATCCGCGGATTACAGGTGTTGGTTCAATACTCAGAAAGTATAAGCTGGACGAATTGCCGCAGTTGTTCAATGTGCTCAAGGGAGATATGAGCATAGTCGGTCCGCGCCCCGAGGTAAGAAAGTACGTTGAACTGTATGACGAGAACCAGAGAAAGGTTCTTGATGTGAGGCCCGGCATTACGGACCTTGCCTCAATAAAATACAGGAACGAGAATGAAATACTCAGCGGAAAGACCGATCCCGAGGATCACTACATCAGGCACATTATGCCGGACAAAATAAGGATGAACCTTGAGTACATAAGCGACAGGTCGGTCCTCAAGGATATGAAAGTCATACTCAAGACCCTTTATGCGATTGTTAATGGAAGCCCGGAAACATGAATTCTCCTGTTTGAGCATTAACTTCAATTAATACGAAACATCAAAATCTTTGTTGAATCAATCTGTTCGATTGTTTAATTTTGACCATTCAAAAGACCCTCATAAGGAAGGCAAATCCCCAAAACGTTTTCCTGAAAGATACGACTGAATGCGTATATGGTGAAGTGTGAACACAGGGTAAGATGAACATTAATATTAATGTTTGAAAAATTTCTAAATAGGGGAATTCTGAAACTCAGGAACAGGCATCTGCTTGTTCTTGATGTGTTATTCCTGCTTGTAAGCCCTTTCCTGGCTTTGACTCTTCGCCTTGACGTCAAAGTGGATCTTGACCCTTACCTGAGCGGGCTCATTTACTGCACGCTTATTTTCCTCGTAATAGACATGCTTGTATTCCTGAAACTGGGCCTTTACAAAAGGTACTGGCACAGTGCAAGCGTTGACGAACTTGCCAAGCTCATATTCATAATATTTTGGGCAGTACTTATCCAGTCAATAGTATTCATCTTCTTTCATAACTTCGATATCCTGGGATTTGAAACCCTTCCCGCCTCAATTCCTTTGCTGGACGGTATCTTCATCTTCTTCTTTGTTACAGGTTCAAGGTTCAGCATAAGGCTTATGGAGAGGTTCAATGAGAAGAGGAAAATGTCGTTCCACGGCGAGCGGGTGCTGATAGTCGGATCAGGGAAATCCGGCATATCCATCGTGCAGGAAATGCAGAGGAACCCTCAGCTCGGAATGGTTCCCGTTGCATTCATTGACGATGATATCGAAAAGAAGGATCTGAAGATCAGGGGAATTCCTGTGATCGGCTCAAGGCACGGCATACCGGAAGCGATCTCAAAACACAACATCACAAAGGTCATCATAGCAATGCCGACCGCACCGGGTTCGGAGATCAGGGATATAGTTTCGATCTGCAGAAAATGCGGCGTTCAGACAAGGACCATTCCCGGCATATACGAAATACTGGACGAGAGAGTCAGGATCGACAATATCAGGGAAGTTCAGATCGAAGACCTTCTCAGAAGAGAACCTGTGCAGACCGATATCAAAAGGGTTGCTGATTTTCTCAAAGGCAAGAAAGTACTGGTTACAGGTGCGGGCGGTTCCATCGGAAGCGAACTTTGCAGACAGATCATCAAATGTTCACCTTCTGAACTTACACTTGTAGGACAGGGAGAAAACTCGATCTTCGATATTGAGCATGAAGTTCTTAAAAGACTTTCGCTTCTCAACGGAAAATTCACCGGCACAAAGGTCAATACTTCAATAGCAAACATCAGGTCCTACAACAGGGTTGACAACCTTCTCGGCGAAGTTCAGCCGGACGTGATATTTCACGCCGCCGCTCACAAACATGTGCCGATGATGGAACAAAACTCATGTGAAGCCGTCAGCAACAATATTAAGGGCACGCAAAATCTCATTGACCTTTCGCTGAAGCATAACGTAGGCAATTTTGTTTTCATCTCTACAGACAAAGCCGTCAATCCTTCAAGCATTATGGGAGCAAGCAAGAGAGTTGCAGAGATGATAGTGCTGAAGGCGGCAAGGGAGTACGGCAAGAACTATTCCGCAGTGAGATTCGGTAACGTGCTCGGAAGCCGCGGAAGCGTTGTTCTTACATTCAAAAAGCAGATCACTGAAGGCGGCCCTGTTACGATCACCCATCCGGATATCCAGAGATATTTCATGACCATACCGGAGGCCGTTCAGCTTGTGCTTCAGGCGTCTGTGATCGGCAACGGCGGCGAGATTTTTGTTCTCGATATGGGCAAGCCGATAAAGATATATGACCTCGCCAAAGATATCATAAGGCTGTCCGGCTACGAAGTGGACAAAGACATCAAGATCAACATGATCGGCCTTAGGCCCGGTGAAAAGCTGTTTGAAGAACTGTTCATTTCGGGTGAGATCTATGAGAAGACTCTGCATGAAAAAATTCTTATAGCATCAAATGCGAGTCACTTCATTCCGGACGGATTTGAAGAAAATCTGGAACTCCTGCTTGAGAAGAGGCATGAGAACGACAGGGATACTATTGTTGGCATGCTGAGAACGCTTGTGCCGGAATACGCCGGAGAAGATCATATCCTGCATCAGTCCGTTTCTCCATAACATTCCCAATACATTTCATTCATAAGAATACCGATATGATCAAAAGATTAATACCGGTGCTGTTCTTCATTTTGCTTGCAAGTGCCAATGCGCAGGTAGAACTGGTGCCCGTCTCAAGTCCCGTGTACGATTATTTCTCGAGGATGAGGGCGCTTCAGATCCTTCCTGAGTACAATCCCGGCATTATTCCTGTCTCGCGCGAGGCAGCCGCGGGTTTTCTCAGGATCATATCAGAAAAGTCACGCAAGCTCTCACCGGTTGATAAAAAACTGCTCAACGACTATGAGATCGAGTTCTCTTATGAGCTTACCGGAACTCTTGATAAGCGGGCTTCACTGTTCAAGACCGCAAAGTACATATTCTCCGATGATAAGCAGAAAGACCTTTACGGTTACGCTGATTCAAATGCCACGTTGTTCCTTGACGGGCTCGGAAGCCTTTCGCAAAGGGAATCAAGAGGTGACTCCATCGGAAGGCACTCCATCACTCTCGGCGAACTTGGTTTCAGGCTCCGCGGAACGCTCTACAACAGCGTGGGTTACTACCTGCGTGCTTCCAACGGGCAGAAACTTTCGGGCGATTCCGGAGATGTAACGTTTGCAAGGAACACTGATCCGAGACTCTTTGCCCAGTACAAGTTCCAGTACGAACAGAATAATTTCGATACGTTTGACGGTTACCTGCGCTACAGAACTCCCGGCAGCTGGCTCGCGCTCGTTGTAGGAAGAAATCCCGTTTACATGGGCTTCGGTTTCACTGACCGTCTCTATCTTTCCAACAACACTGTTGCCTTTGACTATCTCAAGCTTGACCTTGCATACAAGGCAGTTGCCTACAGTTTCATATACGGAAGCCTGCGAGGGGATTCTCTTGGCCGGGACCTTGACGCAAAGAACATTGCCACTCACAGGCTGGACATTATGTTCTCAGGAGCATTTCAGATGGGTTTCTTCGAAAGCGTGATCTCGGCAAACACGCCATTCAGTTTCACCTTTCTGAATCCCATAAGTTTTCTTACATCTGCAGAGCTGAACAAGTCTTCTCAGGAAGGGGAGAACAATGACAACAACTCACTTCTTGGAATTGACATGTATGTGAATCCTGTGAAGTCGCTTGCCTTTCAGGGATCACTGCTCGTTGACGATCTTGATTTCAGCACGCTCTTTAAAGACAATTCGTCAATCACAAATAAGTTTGCATGGCAGTTGGGCGGACTGTGGGAGAATGCATTCACGTTGCCGAATCTGAGATTCAAGGCTGAGTACACGCGGCTGGACCCGTTTGTCTATTCCCATGTGTCTAACAAGACTCAGTACACACACTGGGACCTGCCGCTCGGTCACCACCTGGAACCCAATTCGGATGAAATCGCACTCGGGCTTGACTATGACATAACTAACAGGGTGAGACTAAAACTGCTTTATCAGCACCAGCGGTCCGCAAACGGAATTGTCGTTGACAGTCTGGGCAGAGTTGTTGTGAATTACGGAGGCGATATCAATAACGCAAGCGGATATTCTTACTCTGAACCTGAGTTCCTGAAGGGCAACAGGATAAACAGAGACATAATCACGGCAAATCTGAACTGGCAATTCCTGAGGCAGTTCTACCTGGACATTTATTATGTACACAGGATGATTGACAATGTCTACCAGGGAGTGAAATTCAATGATGATTACGGTTTTGTAACTCTGTCAATTGATTACTGAGTTTTCATTGCAGGGGAAGCGCGGCTGAAAGGAACACCGGCATTTGAAGAATTGTCCCGGGCATAGCGAATGATCCTGAAAAGATGGCTGAAGGCAACAACGCTCCGGATAATTGTTTGCGGAGCTCTGACTTTCCCGCTTGCCGCTGCTCCCACCGATTCGCGATCGCAGACTCTTCCCGTAAAAGAACATCTGCAACTCAGCAACTGTGTTGACAGGACAGAATCAGCAAATTCATCACTTGCTATCGGAATCGGCCTGGCGAGTTTCCTGTATCTTCTCAATCCTATCGTCACTTTTCAGAACGACAGAATTGGCGGAGGCCTTACCAAGGAGTTCTCCGTCGGTTTCGGATATTTCGGTGAGCACAGAATCGCTGGCGAGTACTCATACATTTTCAGATCGGGTGCAAGCAGTAACTTCAGGGTAGGATACAAATATGACATTTTGCTCAAAGGCGGCATCAGGCCCTCAAATCTGTTGCAGGGCACTTCAAGCATTACGCTCGGTGCATCCTACTTTTACGATCTGACGAACAACGGCATTTCGCCTGAGATCGGTTACGGCTACTCAATCCGAAACGACAAGTTGCTTATCTATCCCAATCTGAAAGTAAGATACACTTACATCCCGAACGGCTCTGACATGTATGACTTCTCCTTTGGTTTGATGGTGGGAATTGCAAACCCTTTCATCGACCTCAACATAAGAAGCAGCAGACCGACAAGATGAACATGGCCGGTAAAAGCGAGAAGACAATGTTCAACCTGCCGAGGTCATTCAATGATTTTTTTGTTAAGACTGCGGGGCTCGCGGTCTTCGCATTCAGAATTGCAAAAGAAGCATTTCTTCCGCCGTACGAGATCTCAGAGACGCTGAAACAGTTTTATATGATCGGATACAAGTCACTGCCTCTGATCTCCGTCACAGGGTTTATCATCGGGCTTACACTTACACTTCAGTCAATTCCGACTCTGCAGAAATTCGGGGCTGAATCGCTTGTGCCTTCAATGGTTGCTCTGGCAGTCATGCTGGAGATCGGGCCGGTCATTACTGCTCTCATCTTTGCCGGCAAGATCGGTTCGGGCATCGGAGCTGAGCTCGGCTCAATGAGAGTGACAGAGCAGATCGACGCAATGGAAGTATCGGGAACAAACCCTTTCAAGTATCTTGCTGTAACCCGCGTGATCGCAGCTACGCTCATGCTGCCCGTGCTTGTCATACTTGCCGATGCTATTGCCCTCTTCGGCGGATTTCTCGCAGTCAATCTTTTCGGCGGTATGAACTTTCAGACATTCATTGCAAGCTCAATGGCAAACCTTGGATTCAAGGAAGTGCTTCCCGCCACTTTTAAAACATTCCTGTTCGGATTCGGAGTGGGGGTTGTTGGTTGTTACGAGGGATTCAACGCAAGCAGGGGAACGGAAAGCGTTGGCATTGCGGCCAATACCGCAGTTGTGATCGCGTCTCTGCTTGTCATACTCATTGATATGGTAATGGTTCAGGTTATCTCAATTCTGTTTTGACGGATCAGACTGAAAGCGTCAAGGACAATGACATACTTGTCATTGAAGGACTTAAGAAGTCTTTTTCAGGCAATGCCGTCCTGAATGACGTTGACCTGAAGATAGCCAAAGGAGAAACTGTAGTGATACTCGGAAGGTCGGGAACCGGAAAATCGGTCATACTCAAATGCATCATCGGGCTGATCCGTCCTGACAGCGGCAGTATCAGGATATTTGGCGAGAATTTCCTTGAGCTGAAAGGGAAACAGATGAGCAGTCTCAGGATCAGGATCGGATTCCTTTTTCAGAGCGGAGCGCTTTATGACTCAATGACTGTACGGGAAAATCTTATGTTCCCTGTGATCAGACAACCGGGCTACGACGGCAGGGACCTAACTTCCAAAATTGAAGAGATGCTTGACAACGTGGGACTGCTTAATGCAATTGACAAGATGCCCTCGGAACTTTCCGGAGGAATGCAAAAGAGGATCGGCCTTGCGAGAACCCTCATGCTTGATCCGGAGATAATTCTTTATGACGAGCCGACAACCGGACTTGATCCGGTAACATCAAATGAGATAAGCCATCTGATACTTGACATGCAGAAAAAGTACGGTGTAAGTTCGCTGATAGTAACGCACGATATGCCCTGTGCCAAACTGGTTTCAAACAGGATAGTGGTGCTGAAGCAGGGAAAGTTCACGGCGGAAGGGACTTATGATGAGCTTGAGAGATCGGAAGATGGTTTCGTAAACGGATTCTTTAAATTTGAGTAAGACAAAACCCGGAACAAAAAGTAAACTTCAGTATTATGGGAATGGATAAATCAAAACTTCTGAAGCTCGGCATTTTCATTTCAGCCGGCCTACTGCTTCTCATCGCAGGGTTGTTCTATATAGGAAGCAGGGATAACCTGTTTACCAAGACCTTTGAGATATCATCCACGTTTTCAACTGTGAACGGGCTGAATGAGGGAAACAATGTGCAGTTTGCCGGTATCAATGTCGGGACGGTCAAGTCCATAGTGATAATGTCAACTGACAGGGTGAAAGTGATAATGAATGTAAAGAGTGATGTTCAGCATTTTATAAAGAAAGATTCCGAAGCATCCATAAACTCTGAGGGGCTGGTAGGAAACAAAGTGCTCATGATCTCCGGTGGCACTCCCGGGTCAGCGGGGGTTGACAACGGCGACACGCTAAAGGCAGTCATGCCGGCGCAATTGGGAGATATCATCAACAACCTGAATCAATCTTCGAAAGAAGCGGAAGTTATAGCGAAGGAAATTTCCGAAATTACGAAGAAGGTCAATCAGGGAGAAGGAACTCTCGGAAGGCTGATCAACAACAGCGATCTTTACGACAATCTCGATTCACTGACATCAAACATCGCCGGCTCAACTGAAAAGATAGACAGGATACTTGCCCAGACATCCGGGACCATAAATTCTGTAACAAACGACATTGAAAGCCTGACGAAAAGCATTAAGCTGATCACGGACAATCTCGGAGAGATCACGACAAAGATCAACTCGAGCGAAAGTTTTGTAGGAACGCTGCTGACGGACACATCCTTTGCAAACAACATCAAGGGAGTGGTAAGAAATACGAACCGCACAACTGCAAATCTTGAAATGGGCTCATTCAGCTTCTACCAGAACATGGAAGCTCTCAAACACAATTTCCTGTTCAAGGGATATTTTGAAGATCTTGGTTACTGGGACAAGTCGCAATACCAGCAGACAATGGCTTCCCGCGAAAACCGGATTCTGAACAAAGAGTTTGATCTTGAACAAAGAGAAACAGAACTTCGTGAGCTTCAGATTAAACTCGAGACAATGAGAAATGAACTTCAGAAAAAGCTTGACAGTCTTGATGCAAGAGGAAAGTGATTTGCCGTTAAGCAAGAGTTTACAGCTCCGGCTTCATCTGAAGCCGGATAGGCAAGAGGTATAACATCCGCACCTTTCGCGACCCTCATAATCGTACATTGTCCTGTAACAATCCTGCCTTAATTACCGATCTTAATCCGTTCTTCCGCAACAACTTCTGAAAGTTCTCAAACCTGCATTGAACTTGCAGACATTCCATAGTTCCGTAATCCTTCCGTGCCACCCAACTTACTTCATATTTCCATGCTTCTTACGATTCAGCAGTAGTTTGCCATGAGCAGGAACCACGCAATGAAGAGCATCCCCGAGAAGAAAACACCGCCCGAATATACAATAACGGCTGTGAGAAGGCTTTGCCTCCTGTAATACAAATAAACAGTGGTTATGCAAGCGGAGAGCAGTATGGCCGGCATGCCTGCGACGAGGATCATATAGATCCAGTCCGGTATTGAATTCTGACATGCAAAGACCAGTATTCCCATGAAGAAGAATGCTAAGGCATAAATACCTGCCGAAAGGGCAAGTGTAATTACTGCGGCAAGGATTGTCAGCCCTAACTTGTTTCCGGGATTTCCGTTCATATTCACTTTATTTGATCTTCGCAAATAATGGAATTTGCATGACAAAGTTCAATCTCAAAAGAACACATCGCCGTAAGTTATGAATGCTCTTTGCCCTGCGCAACGTCACACTTCGGCGCATCCTGATAATTTTGTGCGCTTTAGGGATGGCTCAATGGCACGCAGCTCTGCGCATACATCTGGAACACTTTCTCATTTCTTTGAATCAAATTTGTGCAATCTCCAATAAGTAAGTTTCAAAATTGTCCGGCGTTTATTAAACTTGCCGCAATCTTATGAACAGAAGAGACTTTCTTAAACTCGGTGCATCGGGAATCGCTCTCAGCGCTTTGGGAGCGGGCCTTCCTAAGTATTTCAGGGATGCGTCTGAAATCTCGGGCATTGACAAGTATGAGCATATCGTAGTGCTTATGCTTGAGAACAGGTCCTTCGATAATATGCTCGGATATCTTTACAGTCCGGAAGAAGTGCCGCCGGGACAGAGATTTGAAGGTGTCATCGGAAGGAACATTTCCAATCCGCTCAACGTCAATCCGCAGGACACTGTCTATTCAAAAGACAGCGTGCATGTTTACAGGGATACTGTAATGACCAACCCAAGTCCGGATCCGGGAGAAGAGTATCCGCACGTGAACACTCAGTTGTTCAGCACCATCCTGCCTGACTCCAACAGGTACAGGCACGTATCGCAAATGCAGCCGCCATACAATGAGCCCTTTCCCGTGCCTGACACCGCATCAATGAAGGGATTTGTCACTGATTACATTTATTACTTCAATCTCTTTTTCGGAAGGTACCCGAAGGATGAGGAATACAAGATCATAATGGGATGTTTCCCGCCGGCGGCTGTTCCCGTAATAAGCACACTTGCAAAAGAATTTGCTGTATGCGATCACTGGTTCTGCTCCGTGCCGAGCCAGACTTACTGCAACCGCTCATTCTTCAACTCTGCATCCTCATGGGGTTATGTGAACAATGCGCCTTCGGTAAGATGGATTCAGAATGCCGCACCGACGGTTTACAACCGGCTCAGCGATTACAATGTGCACTGGAAAGTTTACTTTGATGTGCTCGACATCATTCCGGCGACTTTACTGCTTCATCTTCCCCAACTTCTGAAACACCTTGATCATTTTTGTACATTCGACAAATTTCTTTCAGATGTTGCAACCGGTAATCTGCCCAAATACTCATTCGTAGAACCGCGGATGCACTGGTTCCACAATGACGAGCATCCGCCTGACGAAGGAATTCTTCAGAATACAAATTTCCCGGGGCCGTCGAATGTGCTTGCGGGCGAAAGGCTCATACACACAGTTTATACGGCGATCAAAAACTCTGACAGCAAGAACAACAACTGGAAGAACACGCTTCTGATAATTACATATGATGAGCACGGAGGATGTCATGATCATGTGCCGCCAATCAGGGTAACGCCTCCGTACTTCAATTTCCCCCCGCCGTTTTCTCATGAAAATGAAATGGGATTTCAGTTCAACAGGTCGGGGGTGCGGGTGCCCGCAGTGCTCGTATCGGCATATCTTAAGAAGAACACGATCATCAACACGGAGTTTGAGCATACAAGCGTGATCAAGACGCTGAAAGAGAAACACGGATTCCCGTATCTCACTAACCGGGACGAGTTCAATCCGCACACACTGAACAATGTGTTTAATCTTGACACACCGAGAGACAGAAGCACCTGGCCTGTGACCGTTCCCAGGCCATTTGAGTATTTCGGTGACAGGGAATATTTCAACAATGAGAAGCTGTCCGGATATCAGAGGGGACTTGTTGAGATCGCAATGAAGCATGCAAACATAAACGAACCTGTGCCACAGACTGTCGGCGAGTCGCTCAAGATGCTTGAAAGAGTTAAGTCAATAATGTTTCCCGGATTCTGCTTCTGATGCTCAGCAGACTACTCATATCGCTTTTGTTCCTGTTATCTTTAAGTCAAACTGCATTCGGGCAGTTAATTAAGTTCGAGGAACTCTTCGATACTCTCAGCCCCGAATCACGGGGATGGATCATACTGAACAACGACGGCAATCTCGTGGATTACCCTTTGCTTTACGAAGCTTTCACATTCACAAACGGAGGCCCGATGAATCCGCAGGCAGGCAGGTACTTCGTGAAGTTTGATGCGCTCAATGCGAATGAACAACGCGTGATAGACGAGTGGCTGATCACTCCTCAGCTTCCGGTCATCGAAAAATATGATGAGATGTCTTTCTGGTGCGGAGCGGTTGACAAGAACTTCAAAGATTCATTAAGGGTGCTTGTTTCAGTTTCCGGAAATCAGCTTGCCGACTTTACGGAGATCGACAGGTTCAAAGCCGACGGGCCGATTGGAGCGTGGCACAGGAAGAGCTATGATCTTTCCTCATTTGCAGGTAAGAGCATTTACTTTGCGGTAAATTACAGAATGCTGGATGCCGGCGTGCTGGGCAGAAATTCCGATAATGTATGGATAGACAATTTTAAACTTGTGAACAGGACAGGCCCGGGAGTGGAAATCACCTCTTATGAACTTGATCAGAATTATCCCAATCCGTTTAACGCATCAACTGAGATCGTTTTTGCTGTGCCTGAGCCATCTTATCTGAAGATCAGGATATTTGATATGCTTGGCAGGCAGTTGGAGACCGCTGTAGAAGGCAGATATGAGATGGGAAGGTACAGATTACGGTTTGATGCATCAGACCTCGCAAGCGGCAGTTACATTTACAGCATTGATGCAGAAGCGCTTTCCGGCGGCGGGAAGTTCAGAAAGAGTTCCATGATGGTTCTTATCAAGTAGCGATCTTTGTCTTCCGAAAAACTCTCATGCATTCGCGGCTGTTCATTGCCGTGAATGCATGATTTGCTTACATCAGAAATTCCAATGCTGTTGCAGTGAATTTCCAGTT
>CAZTQR010000039.1:19925-29434 GCA_964615795.1 uncultured Ignavibacteriaceae bacterium | reverse complement strand
AGTATCAGATTATCGCCTGTGTTGTTCAGCGCGCTCCATGCGGTCTGGATCAATCTGCAGTGGGAATCGGGATACTGAGCCCTGAATTTGAGCGAGTCCTGGCAGATGACAATGAATGAGTCTCTCTGCAATAGTATGCTCTGAGCAGAGATTGTCCTGAGAGTGGATGTGGCATCTTTCCATTTCCATCCGGACAGGTCAACTGTCTCGCCTGTATTGAGAAGTTCAAACCACTCGTTGCCGGGGTCAGCGGGGGTGTACATCACTTCATTTATTACGGGGGATGCGGAGAGCCGGAATGAGAAGATCAAAGCGCCGGCCAGCGCCTTCAGGAGAGTTTTCATCGGATCTTGAGTTTGGTTTTCGGATCAGTCGAGTATGTTCATCAGTCCAACGCGGATCATCATTACTGCAATGGCCGCGAGAAACAGCGAAGCGATCTTGGCAAACGCCTTTGAACCTGCCTCTCCCATAAGTTTCTTGATTCTGTTTGCATTTGCAAGAGAAATATACATGATGGCCATGTTGATCACTATGCAGGCACTTGTGAGTTGCCAGCCGTAAGCATCATTTGTGATAAGAATGGTTGTAAGCACTGCAGGGCCTGCGATCAGCGGTATGCCTATAGGTACAATTCCTACATCCTCCGGCTCCACGTCCCTCACTCTTGATGAGTAGAAGAGAAGATCGCTTATTGAAATTATCAGAAGGATTATTCCGCCCGCAATGCGAAAATCATCCTGCATGATTCCCATAAAATCAAGCAGGGCATCTCCGACAAAAAGAAACACAATACAGATCACTATTGCCGTAACTGATGCATTTCTCACAAGTCTTGCCTTCTTAGAATCTTCTATGCCTTCAGACAGGCCAAGATACATCGGTATCACACCGATTGCATCAAACGCTACAAACATCGGAATAAAAGCCAGAAGAAAGTCCTGAATATTCATTGAAGGAGTCGGTTATTTTGTTCAATTTAGCTTTCGAAAAAAAGTTTAACAATCAATTTATGAACTTCATGAATAATAGCAAGAGAGCGGTAGCGGCACTTCTGCCTGCGGTGATATTGTTTGCACTTGCCGCTTCGGTATTTGCCGGTGACGGGCGTTACGTTATCTCACGTGACTTCACCCCTGTGCTGAACACTCCTGACTATCAAAGCGTATTCGGAGGCAATGACGGCGTAACAGTCAAACTTGACAGCAAAGGCCTCATAAGAGAGATGGAGTTCATAGCATTCCCGGGTACGGTATTCGAAGTGATCGCTTCTGAACAGAAAGACGGATTCGAAATACTTGAAGTGAAGACTAACGACTACGCGTATGATGCAAGACTTTTCATTGACAGCCGCTTTACCGATGTTTACGACATGAACCTGCCTCCGGCCGAAAGGAGAAAAGAGATGCCGGTCAAAGACAGCATTATAGCGAGGATGAAGTCGCTTGTGGGAAGTCCTTATATGTGGGGCGGAAATTTTGCCGAAGGGGTTTCGAAGATGCTGGAGTATTACAGGCCGGCGGGTGAGATTGAGACAAATGTAAAAGACCTGTGGACGCTTAAGGGAGTTGACTGTTCAGGGCTTATTTATGAGTCAACGGGAGGTATTACTCCGAGGAACACTTCCTCTCTGGTCAACTATGGAAGGGGCGTACCGATAGAGGGCAAAACTATCGGCGAGATCATCTCAGAACTTGAGCCGCTTGATCTGATCGTATGGAGCGGACATGTAATCATAGTGCTTGACAAGAATGAAGTGATCGAGAGCAGCCCGCCGGCAGGTGTTCACATTTCTCCGCTGGAAGAAAGACTTTCAGAGGTCATAAGCGAAAGAACCCCGGTTGATGACTGGGGTTCTTCAAAGGCAAAAAGATTTGTAGTAAGGCGCTGGGTGAGCGTTGAAAATCCGTAGGACTTGCGTCAGTCCCTTCTGCTTCCGAGCAGATTAAGTAAGAACATGAAGAGGTTTATGAAATCAAGATAAAGTGCGAGCGCTCCTATCACTGCCGCCTTCTTGCCCTGTTCGCTGTCAAAGTCAGTTGTCTGGCTCATCTGCTTTATCTTCTGAGTATCATAAGCCGTAAGTCCGGTGAATACGAGAACGCCGACTATGCTGATTATCCAGTTCATCATCGGACTCTTCAGAAAGATGTTCACAACGGATGCCAGAATGATGCCGATCAATGCCATGAACAGATATGTGCCGAACTTTGACAGGTCCATCTTAGTGACATATCCGAATACGCTCACTCCTGCAAACATTCCGGCGCAGATCAGAAAAGTGGAGGCAATCGATGCGCCCGTAAACACCATGAAAAGTATCGAGAACGTTAGGCCCGTCAGTGCGGAATAAAGAAAAAATGCCCCGATCGCAACACCCGACGGGATCCTGTTGATCGCCGCCGACAATCCGAAGACAATCGCTATCTGCACTATGAACAGCCCGAAGTACAGGAACGGGCTTGTTGCCAGCTTGTATGAAAATTCTGATCCGGCTACGCCGTAGGCAATGACTCCTGTAATGGCGAGTCCCATTGCCATCCAGTTATATACATTGAGGAGAAACTTCCTCGTGGTTTCAGAAGAGAAGGAAGCATCTATTGCTCCGGTCTGTGATGGAAATTGATTCATATTGTTTTTTTTAAAAATTCATGTGCGAAAATGCATTTCGGCTTATTAAGATTCCACCTAAAAAGCCTGAAGACCGGTAACTTACTTCGGCGAATAGTTCGGAGCTTCCTTAGTGATCTTCACGTCGTGCGGATGCGACTCCCTCAATCCCGCGTTTGTGATCATTACAAACCTGGTATTGCTCTTCATCTCTCTGATATTCTTAGCCCCGCAATATCCCATTGCAGACCTGAGTCCGCCGATGATCTGGTAGATCGTCTCTCCTGCAAATCCCTTGTAAGGGACAATGCCTTCTATTCCTTCGGGAACAAGTTTGCTGATGTCATCTTCAACATCCTGAAAATACCTGTCCTTGCTTCCCTTCTTCATCGCCTCAATTGAACCCATTCCTCTGTACACTTTGAAACTCCTTCCTTCGTAAAGGACCTTTTCTCCCGGCGCCTCTTCAGTGCCCGCAAACATGCCTCCGAGCATTACAGAATCTGCACCTGCGGCAATCGCCTTTGGCACGTCTCCGGTCTGCTTTATGCCGCCGTCCGAGATCACCGGTACGCCAAACTTAGATGCGGCGGCGGAGCATTCCAGAACAGCGCTTATCTGCGGCACGCCTACACCAGCAATTACCCGGGTAGTGCAAATCGAACCTGCGCCGATCCCGACTTTGACGCAATCAGCGCCGGCCTTTATCAGATCAACTGTTGCTTCGGCAGTGGCAACATTTCCTGCAATCAGATCAACCTCAAACTTCTTCCTTATCCTCTTCACCATATCGATCACGCCCTTGGAATGGCCGTGGGCGGTGTCAATCACGATCACATCTGCACCGGCGTTAACTAATGCTGACACTCGGTCAGTGGTATCTGCGGAAATTCCCACAGCAGCCCCCGCTCTCAGCCTGCCGTATTTGTCTTTGCAGGCATTGGGAAACTTCTTCCTCTTCTGTATGTCTTTGAAAGTTATGAGTCCTTTGAGCTTACGGTTCTTGTCAACCACAGGAAGCTTCTCGATCCTGTGCTTCTGAAGTATCACTTCCGCTTTCCCAAGGTCGGTGCCAACGGGAGCAGTGATAAGCCCGTCCTTTGTCATCAGTTCCGAAACCAGCCTTGTCTCATCCGGGTCGAATCTGAGGTCCCTGTTGGTGAGAATTCCGATAAGCTGATTCGATTCATTCACAACCGGAATTCCGGAGATCTTATACTGCTGCATAAGCCTTAAAGCATCGCCTATTGTCTTATCCGCACGCAGTGTGACCGGATCAAGTATCATTCCGCTTTCGCTTCGCTTCACTCTGTCAACCTCACCGGCCTGGGATTCAATGCTCATGTTCTTGTGAATGATGCCGATGCCGCCTTCCCTTGCAATCCCGATCGCCATATCACTTTCCGTAACAGTATCCATTGCGGCGGAAAGTATCGGTATGTTCAGTTCAATGTTCTTTGTCAGCTTCGTCTTTACGCTGACTTCTCTCGGAAGAACTGCAGACCTTCCCGGAACCAGAAGTACATCGTCAAACGTAATTGCTGTTTGTTTTATCTTAGCCATGTTAGATGCTCAATTTCAAATTTCAGTTACCGGACCGCAAGAGGTCCTGATAAATATTCTCGGGAACAAGCTCGCCGTCAAATGAACGCACATACATCAGATGAAGATGCGTAGGCGACCTCTTCGGGTAAGCGTTCTTGCCTGTTCTTCCCATTGTTCCGAGAACCGTTCCCGGTGCTACCAGATCTCCTACATCAACATAAACCTCCTTGAGATGAGCGTAGTAGAAAAGTCCGTTGGAGAAATTATCATACACATATACAATGTTTCCCCCCTTAATATCCATCATGTCAGTTGTCCAGTTCTTCCTTGTCTCCACAACCACACCGCCGCTCATAGAGATTATCTCTGCCGGCTTGCCTGTCCTGTCGTCAATGCAGTCCTGATCGGCATCTGCAATAAAAATATCATGCGCCGGATGTCCGCCCGTTGAGCCGTCAAAGAAATCGAAATTTCCCGGGACGTAACCGCTCCCGTTTACACCTCCGATCGCAGACGAACCGTATCCCTTTACAGGAAAGACCCATTCCCTGTCTGTATACTTTCTGAGCTTACCCGCTTTGACCTTTGCTTCCATTATATCCCAGAGCTGATTGGTGAAGCGGTACATAGAGTCCATTGCGGCATCCCTGCTCAGCTTCTTATCCCTTACAAGCCGCATTATCGGCATCCACCTTCCGGCCACTTCCTCATGGGAGGCATAGAATTCTTCGTCTGTCTCAAGTGACTTTATCTTCTGGGAAAGAGAAGCCATTGATACGCTGACTTTCTTCTGAACTGCCTTCTTCTTCTTGCCGGACTTCTTTCCCTCCTGTGCATGTGCCTGTGAGACTCCCATTATGAAAAATGAAACGAAGAATACCAAAAGCGTTCTTGATATCATTGCGCCTGATTTGAATTCAGAAGATCCTGATACAGATCGTCAGGGACCACATTGCCGTCATTGATCAGAAATCTTGAAATGTGAAGATGTGTGGGAGACCTTTGTTTGTAAGCATTCAGCCCTGTTCTTCCTACTTCGGCGATCTTCTCGCACGGCATCACCATCTGCCCGAGCTCTACATTTACTTTATTATTGTGCGCATAATAATACAAAGCGTCCTCTCCGGGCTCATAAATTATGATGTACTTTCCTCCCCTCAGATCACTTGACGGCTCCCAGTCATCCGACATTGACACAACAATTCCACTTGTCATTGAAAGCACATCAACGGGATTTCCTGATCTGTCATCTACGCAATCCTGATTCTTATCGTAAATGAAGATGTCGTGTGCAGGGTGTCCTCCGTGCTTGTTGCCGTCAAAAAAATCATACCCTTTCGTAACGTATCCGCTTCCGTTCTTCCCGCCTATTGCGCTTGCTCCATAGCCTCTCAGCGGAAAGCACATTTCACTTTTGTCGAATTCGTTACCGCCCTTTCCGTAATAAAGAGATGCGATCTGACCGGCAAGTTCTTCGATCTCAGCGACAGCTTCCTGCCTGCTGATCTTGCCATCCCTGATCTCTTTGTAAAGCTCGTCAAAATCATCAGTGACGTCATTGATCTTGTGTGCAGATAAACACGGCATTGCCGTGAGTGCTATCAAAAGTGCGATTGTGCAGGCTCTGATCATTCGTCAATTATTTCAATTTCATTGCTGACAATTACAGTGCCGTCAGGCTTAAGTGCGCTAACTCTGAACTTCCCTGACCGCAGAAACTTGACATTGTTGAAATACACGTAGTCCGAAGACGGATTTGTATCAAATGCAAATGTATCTTCCACTTCTCCGGTCTTGAGATTGGTAATGTTGATGTTGACGCTGTTGACCCCAAGGGTCTTCTTGTCTTTTCTCAGGTCAATCATTACGGTCAGAGCTCCCTGCGTGTACCTCTTGGCATTGCCGAGGCATTCATCGCTTTCGGGACTGTAGCTTTCGCAAAAGTACAGCTTTGATCCTTTTTCCGTGCTGAAGTTGAAACTGAAATCCGTACAGGAGGCGGCAAGGGCCGCAAATGCGATCAGGGCAATTACGAATGCTTGGTATGTTTTCATGATTTTGAATGGCAAATTACCATTATCATTGAACTTTTTCCACACTCAAATCATACAACATGAATTGACAAACCGCAGGAAAGTCATTCGCTGAAGGACTAGACGGATATTCTGATCCTTACACTCGCATTGCCAATCACGGATTCAACCCGAAATATTACATGCATTACAGTGATCGAAGAGATGATCATCTGAAATCAAAAGATCATTTCAACATTTCGGATGTGCGCTCAAATCCTTATGTTGGCGCAAACAAATTCTGAATTATGAAGCATAGTCTGACGATTGCAGCGGCGCTGATTGTTACAGCCGTATTGTTTGCATGCTCTTCCACACAGATGAGCATGTACAAGCCATCCGACAATTCTCCGGGATGGCGGGTAGATGTAACCAAGAAGGGCGGAATCCCCGACGAGTTCATCTGCAAGATCAACGACTCAACCGTAATGTCTTCATCATTTCCGATGATCGGTGACAGTTTTGAAAAAAGCGGCACTTACAGAGGCAAGAAGGTTGTAATGTCAGGATACAGGACATCCGAAGAGAAGAGAGATGTGAACGGCAACATCACTTCAAGCGACAAGTATCAGATCCGCGTCTTCATTGATGACAAGCTTGTTGACAAGTTCGACTTCTGAATCAGGTCAGTTCAGCAGTCCGTGTTTTCCGGAATCCTTCTAAAGGCTCTGAAGCCATACCCTGTCTGTTGCGCTTATATCAGTTTTCAGAGCCTTGCTGATCTCATAAGATTTTTCATCATCATTTGCTGTTAAGAGCTTCGCGATGCAGTTTACGAAATTGTTGAACTGCACCGCATGCCTTTCGTGGATATTGTCCTTCCGGCTGATGTAATGACGCACAGCATCAATCTGGCTTATTGCCGCTTCATGTTCATCAGTAAGGTAATATATTTTAAGCAAAATGGATTTTGCTCCAAGGTAGAATGAGTAATTCGGATAATCCACCCCAAGTAATTGCCTTAGTGCATCAGGATACTCTCTTCTGAAGAAATGCAGATTTGCTCCTGCAAGACTGAGAGTCTGATTGCGGATATCGGCATGCACCTTTGCGCTCCTCCTGGCAATGAACATCTCAGCCCACCCGAATTCACCCAGCATTGATGCATACTTCACCGCATTTATGAAGTACATGTGATATGCAAAGTAATGCCACAAAGGAATATCCTTATCTTCCATCTCCCGTATGATCGAATAAACTTCTCCTGCATCCCTGCAGTATCCTTTGTTGAATCTGTATATGGAATGATTGTACAGATATATGAACATTCTGTGCATCTCGATATTTCCGAATCTGCCGGCATTTGAGGATACATACTTGCGAAGATCATTGAACCGTTCCGCATCGTCAGGATTCAACAGCATCTTCACGGAAAGGTAATCGGCATAAAGTGACTGATGTTCGCTTCGAAGCAGGGCGCCGTGCCTTTCCACAAAGTTCGCAATATCGTCAAACGCCCATGTATCAAACTCGATCGATCTCTTGTAATGCAGTTTCAGATTGAGTATGGAATAGAAGTGCAGAAGTTTGATTGAAATGTAGTGCAGGTCAAGTGCGAAAGAGATCTTCCCCAGCTGAACTTCGGGAGATTCAAGCTGCTTGGATTTGAACTGAAAATAGTTCTGTTCTGCATCCATTGTGTAATAATAATTTTCAGTGCTCCGTGACCTGACATTTCCAAGCTTCTTGATCGCATCTTTGTAGTACCTTTCAAAACTCTTGGGATAATTCCTCACTGCAGACTCCCTCATAAGCAGTGAGCAGGTCAGATACTCATCACTGAGAAGGTTGTTTATTGCAAGAAATTTCTCAGTCAGCTTGGTGAAGTTTGAAAGAAGTTTTCTGATATTGGTATCAAGCTCCGGTCCCTCAGAAGCGTCAGGATAAATGTGCTTTGCCAGATCCGCCTTGTTAACATTTGCAAGACCGTTCTTTGCGTGGAGTTTCCTGAGCAATGAATACAGTCTTACAATTGAATTGCTCTTGTTAAAGTACTCAGACCTCAGAAATACTCCAAGCTCCTTTAATTCGGAACTGCTTAACCCGCCGAGAATCTCTGCAAGTTTGCTGTCTCCAAGGCCGCCTGATACCGGTTTCTTCATTCACAGTGGTTTGGATCAAATTCCCCAAAATAAAGCTCATTTGCAATATTTTTGTGAAGTACCGGTGTAATCTCCGTTCACAGGCGTGCAATAATGTCTTTGCGCTGCTTCTTGCCCCGATGTAATTTTGACCAACTTTTAAAAAATCAAACACACAATCATGGTTTACGTCTATCTCAGACATAAGGTCAAAGACTTCGATGCATGGAAGCCTTTATTTGACAATGACTATGCTTCAAGAAAGAATTTCGGCATAGAAGTGAAGAAACTCTTCCGTTCGGTTTCTGACCGCAACGATGTGCATGTACTTTTCTCTGCTCCCACTGAAGAGAGCGTAAGGCAAATGATCTCAAGGACTGAGCTGAAAGATCTCATGAAGAACGCCGGCGTTGTTTCAGAACCGGAGATCAGCATTCTTGAACTCACCTGATAATAAAGAGGCAGATTATGGCAAAGAGAGGAGATATCATTACCGATAATTCCACAGGCGACACTGTGGAGTTTCTCGAGACTGCCCTGGAAACAGGAGGAAGTTACACAAAGATCAGATTCACGATTAAGCCCGGAGGCTTCAGGCCCGTAGAACATCTGCATCCGTCATTTGACGAATCGTTCAAGGTGATCAAAGGCATTCTTACTGTAAAACTTGACGGCACGATTAGCAAGGTGACGGAAGGAGATGAAGTTACTCTTCCGAAAGGAGTACCGCATACTCATTACAATGACGAAAAATCGGAACTGATAATGGAGCAGACATTCTCTCCTTCGCTTGACGTCGAGATCTTCCTCGAAAACCTGTTCGGGCTTTCCTGCGACGGCAGAGTGAAGAACGGCGAGCCGGAGTTGCTTCAGGTTCTGGTATGGCTGAAGAAGCTCAAGGCTAAAACTTACCTTGCCAGGATTCCGGCAGGGCTCCAGGACACGCTCTCAGCGATCTTGAGTCCGCTGGCCGGAGTTCTCGGTTACAAAGCAAGTTACAAGAAATACAGCGGAACAGAATTCTAAACTAAATCATAAAAAAAATGAAAACATTCATTATTGCAGCGGCGATTGTGCTGTTTGCATCTGCAGGTAACACGCAGGACAAAGCTATGCTGGATAAGAATATGCAGGACAAAGCTCTTATGGAGAAGAACATCAGGAACGCTTACGAAGATCTGAACAGAAGAGACTATGACAA
>CAZTQR010000039.1:0-19825 GCA_964615795.1 uncultured Ignavibacteriaceae bacterium | reverse complement strand
GACTGGCTGATATTTTCCGGCGGAAAAGTGAATGAGCACTACGGATATATGGACTCCGACATGATGGCGCAACAACTGGGATTGGCAAAACAGTAGTCATAAACAACATTCATAAATCAAAACAAACAACAGTGAAGAACACATTCGGAAAGACTCTGCTTGTTGCAATTATCTGCATACTTGCAGGGTCAGCGGTATCAAAGTCTCAGGAGTCACTGTACAAAAGGCTTGGCGGTTACGATGCAATCGCCGCTGTTACGGATGACTTTGTCGGAAGGTTAATCATGAACAAAGACATGTCGAGGTTTTTTACCGGCACGAGCGATGATTCGAAGATGCGTATCCGTCAGCACATTATTGATTTCTTCTGCATGAAAACCGGCGGCCCTTGCGGATACACAGGCAGGTCTATGAAGGATTCGCACAAAGGGCTTATGATCTCGGAGAGCGACTGGAACATTGCCGCAGGCTTGCTGGTGGAAACACTCGATAAATTCAAAGTACCTGAAAAGGAGAAGAATGAGTTTCTCGGGTTGGTAATTGAAACGAAGTCAGACATAGTAGAGCATTAAAGGTAAGAACTGCCGGCCATGCTCAGGTGATAACTGTCTGCCGCATGGCCGGAATTTTTAAATGTCAGTACTCAGTCCGTTTTTTTTCCTTCACCGTCCTTAAATTCCCTGATTCCCTTTTCAATGGCGGACACAACTTCGTTTCTGACTTCATCAGAAGTATGAATATCTGTCCAGTATGAGAGCTTGTATTCGGAGAAGTCATTTCCGAAGTCGAACAAAAGGACCTTCGGTTTCGGATCACTCTTGATCTTATCATTGCCTTCAAGAATCCCGGCAAGCTGTTCCGAGATTTCTTCAACATGCCCGCCGATGTCTATCTTTTGATTGAACTCCGTCCTCTTGCGCATATTGCTCAGCGTCCAGTTCTTTACATGCTTGCTCAGAAGGTCGCCGTTCGGAATGATAACATCTGCACCGTCCGGAGTTGCAAGCTGTGAGCTCCTGATCCCGATTCCTTTGATCTTGCCAATATTCTTGTCAACTTCGATCTCATCGCCTACTCTGAACGGCTTCTCAAATGCCAGCAGTACGCCGCTTACCAGGTTTCCCACAATGTTCTGAAGTCCGAGTCCGATGCCGACACCAAGAGATCCGATGATTATTGTAAGCTTGTCAATCGGAATGCCTGTGGCTGCAAATGCAAGCAGGATACCGACGCTCATCACTCCGATCCTTATCAGCAGCATCCAGTTGCTTATGCCGCCGCCGCCCGCCGCTGTTGACTTGCCGCTTTCACCGCTGTCCGCGAAGAACGAAATGATCTTCGAAATGACAGTTGAAAGTGCTATGATGAACAGGAACAGCAAGAACTTCTCAAAGGAGAACGTGAAATCTCCGATCTGATATTCGTACTTCATGAATGCCGCAATGCTGTCAACTATCTCTTCGAACAAATAGAAATTCCTCACCAGCAGAAACACCCACCCTGCAGTCATGAAGTATGTCAGCTTGCGGGGGAATGAACGCGCCAGATTGTGTGCTTTTGCGTAATGAAGGCTGTCTTCTTCGCTGCCCACGCCTGCGGCATAAAGCCGGATCAGTTCGGAAGTAAGCCTGACTGCCCACATCAGAACGTAACCGGTAATTGGCATATACAGTGCAAATGAGATCAGTAGCTTTGAAAGATTGTAACTGCCGATGAGATTTGACGCAAATGATGCGGCCATAAGAAGCATTGACAGACTCAGTACGATCTTTCTTGTCAGCCTGAAGCCCTGATGATTTTCATGCTTCTTCAGGGCGCCGGCAAATATCACAATTCCTCCCATGCTGAATATCAGCAGTATCCATCTTTCTGCAAATGTCTCTTTCAGTATGAGATCACAAAGAACTGACAGTATGAATCCTGAAGTGAACAATATCAGATTCAGCTTTTCCCTTCCTTTCAATACATGCCACAATATCAGAATGAGAAGGATGCTTAAAACGGACCAAACTATCCCCTGAAAAACTGCAGGAGGCCTTGGGAAAATGAAGTTCATGTAAACGAGAGTCAGAAACAAAGATGTGACAAAAGGCTTGTCAAGAAGAGCCCGGGAGACGTCTGACTCAAATCTGTTTTGATCAGACAGATTCCTTTTCACCAATCGGACAAGTAAAAGCAATATCAGAAAAGCAAAAACAGTGAGCACGATCCTGGGCACATGATTTGCGAGATAGTCTTTGAGCAGTGTTCCGCTTTTCCGCAGTGAATAGTTCAGAACACCTCCAAATGTCTCCCCAGATCCGGCGGCGCTCAGTAGGCCGACAGATTCTGGGCTGAATATGTTCTGTGATTTCTCCACTCTGAGCCTTTGAATGTCCTGTTCTGCCTGCGTGAACTTTGCCTGCAGCCGGTTGATCTTTTCAACTGCGCTTCGGTTGAAGATTATGCAGGCATTTAATGTACTGTCAAGTCGGGATGTCTCTTTGTTAACGTCCATCAGCTTACCGAAATACTGTACAAACAGTGCAGAGTCCTTTGCAAAGTAATACAGCATAGAATCCGTTTCCAGCGAATCAACTGTAGTTCTGAACTCTTCAAGCCTTTTAAGCTGTAAGACAAGCTGGCCTTTCTTTGAATCGGATTCCTTGATAAGTGCATCAAGTATTAGCCGCGTTGTTGAAAGGTCTCTGATCGTTACGGAAGAACTTAGATCAAGCGTTCCCTGAATTGCCAGGACGTATTCATCCTTGACAGTGTTAAGGAATGCAGTTGTCGTTGTGGTATCAATGGAGCGGGTAAAATACTCCTCAAAATCAAAATATTGTTTCTGAAGGCTGGAGAGGGTTTGCAATTGCCGGGAATAGATCTTCTTTTCCCTGTTCTTAAATATTTCCTCGCCGGCAATTGAATCTATAATTTCTCTGAAAACACTCTGAAGGGAAAAAGCCCTGATGGAAACCGAATCGGCATTATCTACAGCCTCCATTTCAGATTCAAGACTGTCTGTCTGTGCCGGGAGATCCGGTGACGAAAGAAGAATAACGCCTATTGCGAGGGCTGTAATATGGCGAATAAGCATCCTCTATAAATTCGTTTAATGTTAAAGTTACCTCAATCTAAATATTTCGATATATACATTGAATTGAATTCTGCTGTGATCATATATTTTGTTTTTTGCGTTTCTTCCCGCCTCCAAACTTCCTACTTTTGTAAAAGTAACAATCCACAAATGACGGTTCATATTTATGCCTGTCACCAACACATCTAATCTTAATCAGCCATGAACAACACTGACATACATGTAACGGTCCGGCCGCGTATGCTTACATTCGGTCCGCGCCGGGGGCAATACTTTGACGTTAACGACATTACCGGAACCATGCCGGCAGACGGAAATGAAGTGATAGCTCAGTTTGAAAAACTTGACAAGATCTACAGAGCGCTTTGCGCTGTGCTTTACAATTTTGTACCTACAAGCGGACATCCCGGAGGTTCAATTTCATCGGGCAGATTTGTTTCTTCCATACTCTACAACATTCTCGACTTTGACATTGCAAATCCCTTTGCTGACGAGAATGACCTTGTGATATATGCCGCAGGACATAAGGCGCTCGGGCTCTATGCATCATGGGCGTTGAGGAATGAACTCGTAAGAGCATTCCGTCACGAACTTCTTCCCGAGGAGAAGCTTCAGCTTCGGCTCGAAGACCTGCTTGGCTTCAGAAGAAACCCCACCAATCAGCTTCCTCTTTTCAGAAAGTTCAGTGCCAAGGCGCTTGACGGACATCCGACACCTGCAACACCGCACGTTAAGGTTGCAACCGGAGCAAGCGGAGTGGGCGTGCCTTCTGCATTCGGCGTGGCACTCGGAGCGCTCGACTATTTCGGAGCGAACGCCCCTAAAGTTCACATTGTGGAAGGTGAAGGCGGGATGACTCCCGGAAGAGTTGCCGAAGCCCTGGCCGCCGCATCTGCAATGAGGATTCACAATGTGAATCTTCACATTGACTTTAATCAGGCGTCTATTGATTCAAACAGGGTTTGCAGAGACGGTGAGCTCAAGGGCGATTACGTTCAGTGGAATCCTGCAGAACTTTGCTATCTTCATGACTTCAATGTGATCTATGTTGACGACGGAAAGGACTTTGCCAAAATTGCCGCCGCACAGAGATTTGCGCAAAGCCTTGACAACAGGATGCCGACTGCAATCGTTTACAGGACCGTGAAGGGTTGGAAATACGGCATCGAGGGCAAAGCTTCTCACGGCGCCGGGCACAAGATGAACTCGGAAGGGTATTATCAGTCATGCAGTGAATTTGAGGAGGAGTTCGGAATTCCGGTCCCGAGGTTTGAAAGTGAATCGACACAGGAAAACATTGAGAAATGCTTTTATGACACTCTTATGACATTCCGGAAGGCAATTGCAGGCAACAGCGGATTCTCGCTCTTTGCCGATTTCATTGCTCAAAGCGGGATCAGGCTTTCCGAAAAGAACAGGATGCCGGTTGCGAGTATGCCAAAGCTGCAGCACATTTACGAAGATGATATTATTTCCGAAACGCAGACTCCCGAAGAACTTGGCGTGAAGCCGGGCGCAACCACAACATTAAGAGCTGTTCTCGGTGCGTCTCTTGGGCATCTGAACAAGATCTCTGACGGCGCTGTACTTGGTGTTGCAGCAGACCTGATTGGCTCAACATCAATGAACCTTCTCGGAAGCGCATTCCATGAGGGCTTTTACGATTCGGTTGACAATCCCGACTCAAGGATACTCGCGGTCGGAGGGATTTGCGAAGATGCTATCGGCGGCATGATGGCCGGACTCTCCGCTTACGGCAAGCACATCGGTGTCAGTTCATCATACGGGGCGTTCATTTCGGCGATGGAACACACTGCCGCCAGACTGCACGGAATTGGCGAGCAGAACAAAGTTATGCACTATGGCGGACACTTCAACACATGGATACTGATCAATGCGCATGCCGGACTGAAGACAGGTGAAGACGGACCGACTCACGCTGATCCTCAGTGCCTGCAGTTGATTCAGGAGAATTTTCCTCCGGGAATTCTTATTACGATCACGCCTTGGGAACCCGGTGAGATATGGCCTTTGCTTGTAGCCGCGCTTAAGAAGCGGCCGGCAATACTTTCTCCGTTTGTGACGAGGCCTAACGAACTTGTTATTGACAGGGAGAAGATGAATCTGGCTCCGGCAACCGACGCTGTGAATGGTGTTTATGCACTGAGGAAAGCCGACAACGGGCAGAAGGTTGACGGATCAGTGATACTTCAGGAGAGCGGAGTTACTATAGAATTTGTGACACGAGTGCTTCCGATGCTTGACAGGAAGGGATACAATCTGAATGTCTATCATGTTTCGAGTGCCGAGCTGTATGATGCTCACGGGAAGGCAGAGCGCGAAGCGCTCTTGCCGTATGAGGTGCGAAGCACCGCTCTCGGAATAACGGGATTTACATTGCCGACGATGTACAAGTGGATAACAAGTTTCGAGGGAAGATACAGAATTCTTCACCCGTTCAGGAAAGGTTACTATCTTGGCAGCGGGACTGCAGAGAGCGTGCTTCACCAGGCGGGGCTTGATGCTGATTCGATCTATGAGGAAGTTGTTAAATATGTGGAAAGTTGATAGCGTGCAAACGTTGTGATTTTTACTGCTGAAGTTCTGGGTGCATAATGCGCCCTTTTGTCTTACTGCTGTCACTAAAAAATTCATGCCGGCTCTTCATTGGCAAAGAGAGCCGGCATTCAGCTTTATCACTAGGTAAGTTGTTATCTCCTCCTTGACTTGAAGCCAAGCACACCAAGAATTCCCCGCGTGATCTCTCTTGCCACAGTGGTTCCAATTGACCTGGCGGTAGAACTCGTTATTACTTTCTCAAAGGTTGTCTTCTCTTCTTTTGTCCCCTTTGAAGACTCCTCCTTCTCCTGAGTTTCTGAGGAGGCCGACTCCAGTTTTTTATTGAGGATCTCGTATGCACTCTCCCTGTCAATGGATTCATTGTACCTGGAAACTATTCTTGAAGATGCTACAATTGAATCTATCTCGCTTTGCTCAAGTACATCCATTCTTGACTTTGGCGGGCAAAGCAGTACTGCCGCAAGTGGCGTCGGATTTCCCTTCTCGTTAAGCACGGTCACAGCCGCTTCGCCGATACCAAGTGAGGTAAGCATAGTTTCAATATCATAATACTCCGATACAGGATAATTCTCCGCAACAAGCTTTATCATCTTCCTGTCCTTGGCAGTAAATGCCCTTAGAGCATGCTGAACCTTCATTCCCAGTTGGCTCAGAACTGAATCTGGAATGTCAACCGGATTCTGAGTGCAGAAAAATATGCCGACTCCCTTTGAGCGTATGAGTTTGATTATGGTCTCAATCTGATCGAGAAGAGCTTTCGAAGCTTCTTCGAATAACAAATGGGCTTCATCTATGAAAATAACAAGCTTTGGCTTGTCAAGGTCACCTTCTTCAGGATATGTATTGTAGATCTCCACGAGCAGGCAAAGCAGGAAAGTGGAAAACAGTTTTGGCCGCGACTGAATGTCAGTTAGCCTTAGCATCGAAATCATTCCCCTCCCCTTATCGTCTATTCTCATCAGGTCATTGACGTCAAATGATACTTCGCCAAAGAACTGATCCGCCTTCTGTTGTTCCAGTTCTATCACCTTTCTCAGGATTGTGCCCGCAGAAACTGCAGAGATCTTCCCGTAGATTTTCTCAACCTCATCCTTGCCTTCGTTAGTGATAAACTGAAGCATCCTCTTAAAATCCTTCAGGTCAAGCAGCGGTATCTTATTGTCATCGCAGTATTTGAAGATCAGCGAAACAATACCCGATTGAGTATCATTAAGTTCAAGCATTTTTGAGAAAAGCACGGGGCCGAATTCCGATACCGTTGCCCTGAGTCTTGCACCTTTCTCATCTGAAATTGTAAGGAACTCAACAGGAAATCCTTCCGGAGTGAATTGGATCCCGATCTTCGCCGCCCTTTCTTCGATCTTCTCGTTTGATGAACCCGGCATTGCAATTCCGCTGAGGTCTCCTTTTATATCCATCATCAGCACAGGAACACTTTGCGAAGACAATCCCTCGCCGATAACCTGAAGCGTCTTTGTCTTGCCTGTGCCCGTTGCACCGGCTATCAGCCCGTGCCTGTTCATAGTTTTGAGAGGAAGTTTTATTTTAGTGCCGGTAAGGGTCTCGCCGCCGAATATGGCGGATCCCATAAGAATTGAATCACCTTTGAATGTGTAACCTTCGTTCGTCTGCAGTATGAATTTTTCTTTGTCCTGTGACATCAGATTTTGTTAGTGATTTGAACGCAATTTACCCAATTCAGCATGTTGAATCCACGACCATACTAGATCCTGTGCTGTTGCACATCGCAATAAACACTACTTAGCTTTTTTCCGATGCGGGTTTTAGAAGAACAGAACGGGCATGACAAGATCGAAGGCTCACTTAACGAGAGCCATTTTCCTGGTGACCACTGTATATCTGTCAACCCTTAGCGTATAGTAGTAAATGCCGCTTGCGAATTGTGAACCGTCGAACATTGCGGAATGACTTCCGGAAGATCTCAAACCGCTTTGAAGAGTGACTGCGTGTCTTCCGCTCGCATCATATACAGTCAGCTCAATTTCCGAAGGAGCTTTGAGTGTGTATGTTATGGTTGTGTTGGGATTAAAAGGATTCGGGAAATTCTGATCCAGACTGAAGTCGCTCACCAATGAAGCATTGCCGGCTATTCCGATGGGTATCCCCGGTCCGCCCCCGTTAGTGGTTTTAAGGATGATGCCGTTATGGCCGCATGCATAACCAGTGTTTTCATCCGCAAATGAAACCGAGTACAGGTCAAGGTGAGTATTTGTGTTAAGCGAATCCCAGGTTACCCCGGCGTTCGTTGTCCTCAAAATGTAACCCGCTTCTCCTGCAACCCAGCCCATAAACGGGCTTTCAAACTCGAGGTCAAACAATGTATAACCGGGTGTCAGATAATAATCGGTTGTCCAGCTTAATCCGGCGTTTGTAGTTTTCATGAACATCCCGCAACAGCCCGTGACCCATCCAGTCTGCTGTCCGGCAAATTCGACGGCAAACAGCGGATTCGGCATTCCGATGGAAATATTTTCCCATGTGTTTCCGTTATTTGTAGTTCGAAGTATCACGCTTTCATTTCCTGATATAATGTATGAAGAGTCATTGAGAATCTTCACAGAGAAAAAGTCCACAAACGCCGGAATATTGAGAATGTTCTGCCAGGTGATACCTCTGTCAGTTGACCTGAGTATGATCGAACCGTTTGACGGCATGATCAAACTTCCGTTGGAAGCGATTCCGATTTGGTTGTGCCTTACGCTGAATCCTGTGTTCAATGCCTGCCATGTCTCACCTTCGTTCGTGGTCCGGAGAAACCGCCCCGCTCCTCCGCAGATATAGCCTGTTGATGAATTGGCAAAGGCAATCCATCTGTGATCTCCGGCGATGTTCGACACCTGCCAGTTTTCTCCTCCGTTTGTTGTCTTAAGCACTGCATCAAAGCCGCATGCCCAGCCGGGATTTTGGTCTTTAAAATAAACTGAACGCAGTTGTGCAGTTACTCCGGCATTTAGTTGGTGCCATTGTGAATGGAGATCGCCGGAGTTCAGGAAGACCAGAATAAGGGTTAATATTATTACTGAATGCTTTAACATATCAGAAGATATAAACAGCCGAATGAAGTTGAAACAGAATTGATCGTTCGCAACTATTGTATTGCATCCGGCGATCCCACTTCAGCAATGAGCTTTCTTGCTGACGAGTCATTTGAGCAAAGTCATTTTTCTGGTTCCAATTATCAACCCGTTCACTCTCAATGAGCAGAAATAGATACCGGATGGAAGTCCCCCGCCGTCAAATAAGATTTCATGACTGCCTGCTGTTACAATTTTGTTTTCCAGAGTGAGAAGCTTCCTGCCGTCAATACCGCTGATCTCGAGCTCAACGAAACCCGACTTGTTAAGTGTATAGGGAATCGTTGTATTTGGATTGAAAGGATTAGGATAGTTTTGTTCCAGTCTGAAGTCAGCCGTTGTTTCGGGATCCTGTCCTTGAATACCAACTGCTGTAGAATATTTGAGCGTGGCAATATCATAATCTGTGCCTGCACCGATGCTTATGCCGGTCATATACACGCAGCTGTCATCAGCGGCAACTGAATAGGCAAAGTCTTCCGGCTCTTCCGCAACCGAGTAGCTGTCAAAGAAGCGCAGTGTACCAAACTGATCTAACATTAGCATTGCGAAAGTGACTTGCACATTTCCTCTGTCAGAGTATCCTCCCACATACACATTTCCTTTGGAATCCACAGCTACTGAATTTCCGCCGTCAATACCTCCGGCACTTCCGTTATAAACCGAGTTCCATACTGTGCTTCCCGATTCGCTTATCTTAAGTGTGAGAATATCTTCGGTCCCGATCGAATTGCCGCTTCGTGAAAATCCTGTAACATAGCAATTGCCTGCATTGTCAATTGCAATTGAAGAAGGAATGTCATTATACTGCCCGGAGTAAACTTCTTCCCAGATAAGCTGACCGCCTGGAGAGATCTTACAGATGAAGTAGTCAGAGGATGTGAGGCTGTTCTGCAAAGCTCCGCATACATACGAATTTCCTGACCTGTCCGTAACAAGATCTGCACTCCAGTCAGACGAAAATCCTCCGTTTCCGTTAAAAGACATCAGCCATTGCCTGTCAAGGTTTGCGTCATATTTCGCTACAGCAATATCCGTTGAACTTGTGCCAAGCTCTGCATCAAATGCTATGATAAATGACCCGTCTTCCGCAGGGCTCAGATCCACAGCACGGGTAAGCGGAAGGTCGTTCACTATCTGCTTCTCAATTACATTTCCGCCCGGAGTGAGCAAAGCCAGTTGCATCCTGTCTTCATCAAGAGTTGTCCTCATGTTGCCCGCAACGGCTATCATTCCTGAAGTTGTAACGCAGACCGAAGTGCCGTTTCCGAAAGAGAATGATTCATCATCAAGTATCCTGACCCACTGAAGTATCCCGTTCTTAAGTATCCTGGCCACTGCAAAAGCAATGTTGCCGTCAGCAAGAGTAGTGAAACCTGTCACATAAACATTACCCGTATCATCGGCAACCGCCTTGATTATCTGATCAGCCTGGCTTCCCGAACCGTCATAGCTGACACTCCACATCCTGTTTCCAAGCCTGTCATATTTCATTATCACGAAGTCTGTTCCCGTTCCAGCGCCGACTTCAGATCCGCAAACAACAATGCTGTTATCTTTGGCGCTCAGAACCACGGATGCAATATCATAGCTGTTTCCCGGGCCGTTGTACCTCTGCACCCATTCCCTGTTCATTTGGGCACTGACAACCTCAGAACATGCAAACACAAAAATAAAGGCCGCAAATAAGCAGCGGCCTTTGTTGCCCGAAAAGTTCAGCATTTATTTGCTTCCTCCATATTGCTGTCTCTTAAGAATTTCAGCTTACAGTATATACAGTCAGAAAATCAACTGCCGGGAAATTCACTTCACGAGTAACATTTTTTTGATCTGCGAGTAATTACCGGTTTCCAGCCTGTAATAATATACCCCGCTTGAAAGTCCTCTGAAATCGCCGGCATCAAATTCAACAGTATGATTCCCTCTGATCTTGTTGCCGTTAACAAGCACAGCCACCTGTCTGCCCACAGCATCATACACAATCATCTTAACTTTGCCGTCAGCCGGGACAGTGTATCTGATAGTAGTCACGGGGTTGAAAGGGTTTGGGTAGTTCTGTTCGAGATTAAATGAAAGCTCCTCTGTATTGTAGCTTGATACACCTGTTGCTGAGCCGAACGGAAAATTCGTTGAAAACGGCCTTGTTGCATAATAAGCCTGCACCTGATTCGTATCCGTTATGCCCAATGTAATATTCTGTCCGGTCGCTGAAGCAGAAGTTCTTGCCGCCAGGATCAGGGTTCTGGCCGTGTCAAGAAATTTGAACTTAAGTGAATCAAAAGTTATAGGCCCGTTTGCAAACGGATTACTGCGAAGCCTTATATCTCCTGAACTGACGACATTGTTTCTGTCTTTGTCCCAGTAAAGGTCGAATGATACTACATGCGAATTGGTGGCATTCGTTGACATCCCGAATGTGAGCAACTTCAGCGAACCTACACCCGGATTTACATTGGTTACGATCCTGATACCGGCAAGCTCTCTTGCGGTGTCGCCTGCAACAAGAGTATTGTTCATCTGCATGTTGCTTCCGCCGTTTATTCCTTCAAGAGTGAACTTCGGAGAAGTGGTTGCGGCAAGAGCATCGATCCTTCCCGTTCCGTATCTCGGGTCTTTCCCCGGCGCGCCTTTTTCAACCGAAGTGAGTTCGATCACTTTACTCACATCCTGCGGGAGCATTTCCGGATTGACGGAGAGCATGAGAGCTACACAGCCTGCGGTATGCGGAGTTGCAGAAGATGTCCCGCTGAATGACTGATAACCTGTTCCTGATCCGGCAGTTGAAGTTGAACCGTTTCCCGGCGCTGAGACATCAGGCTTGAGCAATCCCATTGAGTCGGGCACTTCCACAGGCGCAACTCTGCTGTAAGGATAGTCCTTATGATTTGGATCCGTTGTGTATGTATAAGTTCCCCACAGATCCCAGTTGCCCCACGTTGCAGGTCCCGAAGGCGAAGAAGTGGCGATCACATCTGTCTGGCACACAACATTCCCTACTCCTATCACTCCGCTCACATTTCCTCTTTTCAGTTGCTCCGGATGAAGCCATGGCGGCGGGCAGTTTCCCGCAGTTGAAATGTTGAGCGGCACCGGCGCGCTGGAACTTCCGCCGTCGTTGCTTGTTGAGTTTGTGTGGATCATCCCGCCGGCAAGCGACATATCAGTTACAAGCCTCATTTGTGAATAATTTGGCTTAGGGCTAAAATACCACTTCCAGCTGAGCGAACTTGTCGTAACATCGGCACCCATTTGAAACGCATACTGAAAAGCAAGGTACTGCGCGGCTTCGCCGCTCCCGTTTCTCATCGGAATGCCCTTTGCTTCCGGCGCAACACCTGTTGTCGTCCCGCCGGTACCGTCACCAACAACATGCCCCATGGTAGCCGATCCGTGCGATGCAGCAGTTACATTGTAGTTGTTGGTTGTGAAATCCCAGCCTATGAGGTCATCAACTTTTCCGTTCCCGTCATCATCCACATTGTTCAGATCTCCTGCATCAAAACTGGAACCGGTTCCTGTCACGATCTCAATTGTCTTGCCGTTGTTGTTTGCATCCTCTCCGAGATTCTGCCACATGTTCTTTACAAGATCAGGATGCCTCCAGTAGAAACCGTCATCGGCATTAGCAACGATCACACCCTTTCCCTTATTGCCCAAAGCCCAAACCTGATCAGCTTTCATAAGCACAACTCCGGGCTCCGGTGCAGACAATGGATTGTCCGGCAAAGCCTCAATGAACGGAGGGGTCGGCTGTTTTGAGTCATGCAGCATCTCGGACGGAAACTGAGGATCATAACAGATAAGCCTGACATTTTCAAACTGAGCAAGTGAATTTATGATTTCGGCATTTGCGCTCAGTACAAGCGAATTGGTTATCCAAAGCACTTCATAGCTGCCGATCGCCCCGTCAGCAACTTTGCCGTCCAGAAACTGCCTGACATTTCGCTGATAGTTATCCGAGAAATCAATCAGCCTGTTCACTACAGTTTCCCTTCTTTCTTTCTTCGGTGTGTCATAAGATATATCGGAAAAGTCACTTAGCGTTAGATGATCATTGAAGAGCACATATATCGTGATCGGCGAATTCTCGGGTGCTGAATTCATTCGCCTTTGAAGCTCTTCATGGATCTTCTGATTGCCGGCTATCACCGGCAGGCCGAAGATCATCGCCGCAAATAGTATTATCAGTTTCATGGTGATTTTATTTTTTAAATGTTGCTTTTAAGACCTCTTTTTTCAAGGGAAAAAACTGCAATCCGCAAAAAATACTGTACATTGAATTTACATTCCCCATGAACTAAGTTGCCGGATCACTCAATCTGCAGATGCAATCAAAGCAAAGTCAGACAAAATCAGTTTCGCGGCAGGCATGATCAAACAGCTTATTACGGCAGTAATACTGATTTTCAGCGCTTTTTCAGGACCGGCTTCGGCGCAATGGAAGATCAATGCGATCGGTGGATACGGCTTTGACGACAAAATGAACTTCACCACAACGGACGACAGATACTTTAATGCAAAGATAAAAAGCTCTGCGTTGTGGGGTGGCGGAATCGAGTATGTGCTCAAAAACAACTACGGGATTGAACTTGTGTACATGCGTGAAGATACGGAAGTTCCTGTTGACTATTCATACGGCACCGGTCTTGGCGACTCAAGCACGACTCAAAGGATAGGCATCAATTATGTTTTGCTTGCAGGAAACGGATATACTCAGATAGCTGATTCACCTGTCGAACCGTTCGGAAGCGTCCTGCTTGGCATTGCACTGTTCAACAACAAAAGCACATCAGACGGCCCGGCTTCTTCCTCAACTAAGTTTGCATTCGGAGTCAGGGGCGGGTTGGACATTGCGGCAACAAACGAACTTGGATTCAAAGTGATGGCACAACTGATAAGCGCAACGCAGGCATTTGAAGGAGAGTTCTATCTCGGCAAAAGCGCTTCAGACTACGGCCTTGACCCGCAGACCAACATGCTGCAGTTCGGAATTTCGGCGGGCATATCCTACAGAATAGGATTCGGCAAATGAAGGCTCGATCTGCGAGCGGAAAATCAGAAACTAATTTCCGGATTCGCGTGAAGAGTATGTGTCTGTTATGAACATCTGCTCGCCCAGCTTAAGGATCTTAACCCGTTCCCTGTAATGTTCATCATTCCTCAGCATTCTCTCAAGAACCGGATACTGTTTCCTCGGATCCGTGAAGGTTCCGTAGTGAACCGGAATTGTCATTAATGCTCTTGTATCGTCCGCTATCTTAAGCACTCCTTTCGGGAAGAGGTGTGCATTTCCCTGATTCACTTCATCACAGTCTTTGCAGTAAATGATGGATATCACTTCCAGGTCTATCTTGTAATTCTCACCAAGATAAGTGAAGAAATTCTTATTGTATGATGTGTCACCGGAAAAGTAAACTGTCTTGCCGTTGTACCTGATAATGTATCCCGTCGCACCCTTCTTCTCCCAAAGCTTGCCGTCAACGCCGTATCTGCCTCCCCAGTGATATGCCTTTACAGTTGTGATCTCAACACCGTTTATCAGCCTGGTCTCTCCTTTGTATTTTCCCTTCTTGCCCGAAGCCGTTTTCATTCTCACAAACTTCAGATTGTAATCAGGCAGAAACTCCTCAACTCCTTCAGGGAAGATAAGCGGTGTCCCGGGGAATTTCTCTTCAACAGCAGAGATGGATGACAGATTGAGATGATCCATGTGGGAATGTGAAATGAGAACAAGGTCGAGCTTTCCGAGGTCACGAAGATCAAGTCCCGGCTCAACATATCTTCTGAGCACTTGCGCAACGCTGTTTGAGAAGAGCGGATCTATCAGTATAGCCTTGTCATCTATCTGTATCAGCACGCTTGCATGGCCTATCCAGAGAACAGACAGAACGGAGCTGTCGCGGAGAGGATGCGTGACCTTACCTGAAATCTTCTGCGGAGGCCGGAAATTTCTTTCCGCATTGTCGGTGAAATCGTAAAGAGATTTGCATGAACTGATCATGAGCGCAAATGCGACGGAAAGATAAAGGAGAGTTCCGGAATATGATCGGGTTCTCATTTTCAATAATACTTTAACCAGATTCCGAAGTCATACTTGCTTTGCGATCCGAAATTGTAGCTGAACTGAAAGCCAAGCGTTCCCCAAAGCGTGTAAGTTCCGAGTTCAGCTGAATAGCAATCCTCAGAACCGCCGCTCTTAGTCTTAAAGGATCTGTATTTACCTCCAAATGAAAAGGCAAGATACTCGCCGTGCTCGATTGCCGGAACGTAACATCTCAGACCTGCAGTAAGTGCAAACCTGTTCTGATCGGAATACTTGAAAGGTCCGGTCGCCCATTCAGGCATTACGGTCAGCTCAGCAGAACCTCCGTATCTTCTGACCGGATTGACTTTGAAGAATTGCAAAGGCGACACAAGAGGGTTTGAGTTGAATGAATAATTCAGCGGTGAGACGTTCCAGCGCAGAGCGAATTGCAAACGCGAAGCCGACTCATTGCCGTCATATACAAACACGGGTGAAGGGACCGTCTGCATTAGCGCCCATGTACCGTATTCAAACAAGACTCCCGGATCATCATCCTGCGCACGCAAATCACCAATTGAAGTCAACACTGCCATTGCGTTCACGGCTACAGCTATCAGTGCAAATCGCCACATTGAAATTTCAAAAAGGTTACGGCCGCTGAAAACGCGCTTCGGCCGTCCCTGCGGCAAGAGTCATCGGCCGGGATTCAGTCCGACTGTCGGGTGACCATAATGTCATCATACGTTTTCTGTGGCAATCCCAGTCAGATCACCTGTCAAAACCCGCATGGTCCGTCATTACCCTGGCTCCAGCCCCGCCGAGCGCTTTTCTCATTTGATCATTGACATCACCAAAGGCAATGAATTTCTTAATGTCAAGACAACCCATGAATCTGCCGGCAAAGTTCTTTACAAAATTCCCCATGTGAACAAGCGCGGCTTCAGAATCAGCATACCTCTCATAAAGATACAGATAAGACTCATCATCGTTGAAATTCCAGTTGTAGTTTATTGCGCCGGGTTCGTTTGCCTTCGTAGCTTCAACCATTTCCGTGATCAGGCTCTTAAGGTCTTCGAGCTTGCCTTCCTTAACGGCCGCCTCAATTATCCAGTGAACGTTTTTTGACATTATAATTGTGTATTAGTTTGGTTTGACGGAGCATATTAGCAAATATGCAGTTAACTTTAAACAGAGTTCACGCGCAACTAACAGCACACAGATCCGCGCTCATATTTCTGTGATGCAATCCGCCTGTTTACAGATGCCTTTTTAATGGTTAAAACTTTTCCTGTCATATTCATATCTTGTATTTAAAAATTATAACGGAATGAAGGACGCAAACGAACTTGCCGCGGAAAGGACAGACCTTGCTTATGAAAGAACTGCACTGGCAAACGACAGGACCCTTATGGCATGGATCAGGACAGCGGTATCTCTGGTTTCATTTGGTTTCACTCTGTATAAATTTCTTCATGAGGTAAGAGAAGCAACGCACCTGGAAAGTTCCGGGAGTGTATTCACCCCAAGAATTGTCGGAATGGTGCTCATAGGACTTGGGTTTCTGGGCCTTTTCTTTGCCTACATCCAATACCGAATGGATATGAAGCGGCTTGAAAATCTGACAAAGCAACTGCCAAGGTCATTCACGCCGTACTTTGCCATCATGATACTTATATTTTCAATGATGCTGTTCTTCGCGGCACTATTCAGGTTCTGATGAGATGCAATAGATGTTCCTTTGACAGAACATTGCGGCAGTTCACTTGGTGCATTTCCGTTGACAATGGTAAGTTGACCTGCGTTGTGTTGCCGCACCCGGGTTCGGGTTCCTTCCGCTTCAAAGCGAGGCAATATTTGGCTGAACTGCTAACACATAAACATTTCATAAAATGGTGACTATCCATTCATTCAAGGATATCTTTATAAGAGGCCTTTCTGCACTTGTTCCCGCTCTTGTTTGCATTTATGTAATAAGCGGCCTCTATGATATGCTGCGCAGTATCTCTGACAAACTGATGAGTCTTCTGCCACAAGAGCTTGACTTTGCAAAAGAATTTCCAGGACTTGCAGCTTTGTTGCTGATCGTTATATTGATTTGTCTGTTAGGATTATTGCTGACAAAGACCAAAGCGGGCAGGGCACTGGTTCACGTTTTCGAAAACCTTATTCCGGGTTATCAGCTTTTCAGGAGTCTTCTGGCCGAAAAGGTTGAAAAGACTGATGGGAGTCTGAAACCCTGCATTGTGAAATACGATGACAGCTGGTCTCTAGGATATGAAGTGGAGTCACTTGACAACGGAATGGTTGTTGTTTTTCTGCCGGGTTCGCCTTCTATTGCAAGCGGAAGTGTTCAGATCTTGAAGCGAGAATCAGTTCAGGAACTTGACATCAGCAAACGGGATGCAGCAATTTGCCTTGCTCAATTTGGGATTGGATCTTCTGTAAAGCTGAATGGCAAGATAAATTGATGTTTCGCAATTCGCATTCAGATTCCTATTGTTACAGAGACCGAACGGGAAGTCGGTTTTCGCTAAATTGAGGCAGGGGCTTAAGGCTGGCATTTGCACATTTGGGAAGAATGTAGTCCTTTGTTATCCACTAATGGATTGTATACATTTGCAAAACATTTCCCAACTAAACATCACTTCAATGCAATTCACACTTAAAGCCTGTCTTGCGGTGGTATTCCTCATTGCGTCAGCAAGATTCTCAAACTCTCAGTGGACCAGCAACACTGCTGTGAACAATGCCGTTTGCGACACAACGGGAGAACAGGCAACTCCAAAGATCTCCGCGACATCAGACGGCGGATGCTACATAATGTGGTTCGACAACCGAACCGGAAACTATGCCGTATATCTGCAAAAGTATGATGCATCCGGCAACAAGCTGTTCGGAAGCCAGGGACTGCTCATCAGCAATAATACGCAGAATACATCCCTTCAGGATTTTAACATAGCAACCGACGCTTCAGATAACGCTGTGCTTGTTTTCACCGACAGAAGGAACGGAACGATCCTCAATCCGTTCGCTTATCTTATAAGTCCGAACGGCGCTTTCCTTTGGGGAGCAAACGGCGTTTCTCTCACAGACTCAACATCGGTTTCACAGAATATTCCGGTTGTAACAACAACTTCAGACGGCAATTACGTATTTGCGTGGGTTTATGTGAACGGACGCTCACAGATCGCAATGCAGAAGCTGAATGCCGCCGGTGTGCCGCAGTGGGGCCCGGCTCCGAAGAAGATACAGAGCGGAACTACATTCCAATACAATTACCCGAAGCTGACAAAGTCAGACAACGGAAGCATCATAATGATCTGGGATTCTTACTCGGGCAATCTTGTCACAACTTCAAACATCAAGATACTCATCCAGAAGTTTGACCCGTCGGGATCAATTCAATGGTCAAATCCGCAGGATACAGTTCAGAACATCGGACGGGTTTCCGGCATTTCATATCAGCCCTATCTTGTTTCAGACGGCAATAACGGATGCATTATAAGCTGGCAGGAAGACAGAAATGCCGATAACAGAGCCAATGTTTACGTTCAGAGATACAGTTCAACGGGCACGTATTACTTTCCAAAGAACGGTTCCGAAGGCTCGCTTGATTACACAAGCCAGCACTTTCAGCCTACAGCTTCATACGTCTCATCATCAGGAAATACATACATGTTCTGGACAGTCACCAACGGCGGCCAGACTGTTGTCGGCGGACTTTACGGTCAAAGGTTTGATGCATCGGGAAACAGGCTGTGGACAGACAATGCAAGGGAGTTCAAAGGGCTGGACAACAATCAGCTGAGCTTCATTTCCACATTCACAAGGGACACAAGTGTTGTAGTCACTTACACTGAATCAATATTCGGCTCAGCCAACGCAGTCGTTAAGGCAATGAGAACCGGTCCTTCCTCTGCATACCATTGGACAGGAAGCATAGTCACTGCAAGTTCATATCTCAGCGGAAAGATCAGAAAGCAGGCAATGCTGGATCCTGTTTACGGCAATTCGATAATGACATGGAGCGATAACCGTTCAGGAAGCGGCGATATCTATGCGCAGATGATAAAGTTCAACGGAGAAGCGGGAGTTTGCTGGATAAGTCTGAAAGCCGGGATAGAAGGATTCTGGAACGGTTCGGCTCAGGTGAGCGATACTGTTACATGCGTGCTCAGGAATTCATCATCACCTTACAATATAGTGGAGAGTTCGCGGACTGTTCTCAATTCAAACGGAGAAGGAGTGGTTTCTTTCCCTTCTGCACCCGCAGGGTCCTATTACCTTGTTGTAACTCACAGAAATTCCATTGAAACATGGAGCGGGGCTCCGATCACTGTTTCAAAGGTGGGAAGTATATACGACTTTACAACAAGCGCATCGCAGGCTTACGGAAGCAATCAAACGCTGAAGTCCGGACGCTACTGCATTTACAGCGGTGATGTGAATCAGGACGGAGCGGTTGACGGTGCAGACGGCGGCCTCACTGATAATGATGCATTCAATTTTGTGACCGGCTATGTTGCAACCGATGTGAACGGTGACAACTCAACAGACGCCTCGGACCTTGCGATAGTTGACAACAATGCATTCAACTTTGTAGGAGTATCGAGGCCGTAAGCACAGGAGCTCCGGTAAAAAAAGTGAACCGGCTTCTGTTTGACCGGTGATTTTTCACTCTCCGGATTCGATGAAGACGAGTGCGTGTAATGCTCCTGCTGACTGGCACCGGACGGAACTTCTGCGGTACAGTATTTATATGATAGGAAACGGACAACCCTTAAGGCAGAGGTTGTCCGTTTTATGTTTGGGCACAATTGTGATCCGACAGATCCGATCAGCTCAATTCAATGCAAGGCGATATCAGATATTTTTCGCATTGACTTCTTGAGCGCTGATGATGCCGGCACACTCTCAATATTCCGGGCGGGGCCTGTGTAATTCCATAAGATCATTTTATCAGAACCATCCTCCTCGTCACTGCAAACTTTCCGGCTTCCATTCGGCAGAAATACACTCCGCTCGAAAGCGATGCGCCGCTTGACG
>CAZTQR010000038.1:0-30034 GCA_964615795.1 uncultured Ignavibacteriaceae bacterium | reverse complement strand
ATTGCAATAGCCGACAACAATGCAACAAATTTCATTTCAGTAATAAGGCCGTAAGAGGCTTTGACAGATTTCCTGATATAAAGGGAAGAACAAATGCAGTAACCGGCGCCGGGCGAAACATTGCCCGGTTCCGGCAATTTTAAGTTCTGAGGTTGCGCAGAAGATGAGCATCAATACTTTTGTGGAAATTTGAAATCATAAAATCTAAATTGACAAACCCAAACAACAAAGAAGAGCAATATGAAAGTAACAGCCATCATATCCGCAGTTTTATTGTCCTGCATTACCGCATATTCACAGGTCTCACTGCCGGTCAGCCAAAAACCGTTTCACATTCCGGTTACAGGATATGTCACGGAACACGGGCAGTCAGTCATGCGCGGCATTTCAGATCCGGTCAAGACAGTGCTTCCCAACAGCGGAGCAAACCTCACGTTGCCGTGCGCGCCGCAGGGAAGCAGGAGATTTATCAGAGCCTGTTATCTCATTACACCTGAAGAAATGAAAAATTCCCAGTTCGGAGCAAACACGGTTACATCAGTAGGATGGACATGGATAGCCCTTGACATGCAGAACATAACAACAACCGGAGTACTCCGTGTCTATCTCGGAAACACATCCGATTCTGTTTACAGCAGAGGCACAAGCTTTGCTTCGGTAATTTCAGGAATGACGAAGCTGATTGACGGATTCATCACTCTGCCTTTCGGCGAAGGAACATACAGCATAGATGTTTCCTCAGGAGGTCCGGGTACATCATCATTCTCCGCAATTCCGGACTCCGGCATCTATGTTGCGTTCGAGTATGAAACAACGGGCCCGCTCGCTTTGCCTGTAGGCTCTCCGACAGTTTCCTGCAACGACTCGGTTGCTTCCTCCATTGCATTCAATACAAGGAGCACAGCTCATTCTGACACACTGACCATCTCCGGAAGCCGGCCTGAGACAAGGTTTGGCGACTCCGTGCCGGATGAAGTAGAGATACTGAGCATTTACACTATGGGTGTTCTGCCTTTCCCATTCGGTTTTCCCGACACTCTGGGAATTAAGATAGTGAACAGCACCCCTCATACTGTGAATGACTTCCGTGTATCTTCGATAAATACTCAGAACTCCTCTTATGTATTTGATACGATCTTTTCGGCATCGGCATCATTGACTGCAATTGAGCTAAGTCTTCCGACGCTTTGGGAACCTCAGGAAGACATTGTGATAGTGAAGGCGTTGCCCGGCGATGTAACGGATTTTCAGCAACTGTATTGCCATACCATTACTCCGGATGCATACAATCATGCGGACCCGTGCCTTCCGGAAGACGGCGGGCTTGGATTTACAGGCATCAACGGAAAGTTCGTTGCGGCATTCCATAATTACAGCACGCAGGTATATCCGATAGATGTCATTGATCACTGCTTTGTGAATGATTCTTCGGGTGGATTACAGCAATACAGGCTTCAGGTCTATCTCGCTAATCCCTCAGGGAAACCCGGAGCAATATTATACACTTCACCTGTTTTGCTGTCGCCTCCGGGAAACAACTTTTCACAGACAGTGTCCCACCATCTTATCAACCCCGTATTCATTCCGCCGGGTGCAAAGTTCTTCGTCGGATATCTTCAGATGTTTACGAACAACATAAATGCGTGCTTCCAGTATGAAATGCCGATCAGAGAGGAATCCTTTTACTATGCACTGACAGATACAGGAACAATATGGAGGCCGTTCGAATCTGATTCTCTGAAGTACAGGCTTGATCTTGGTCCGAGGACATGCAGGAACATAAAAGTGAAACTCTTTCTTGAAGGGTTCTTTGACGGAAACTCCATGGTGCGTGACGATGTGATACTCGAGCTGAGAGGTTTCAACTCTCCTTATCCGCTGATCGGCACAGACACTGCCCGTGTTGATTCCACCGGTTGTGTTTATTTCAACTTCCCCGGATCTGATCCTGTGAGCAGTTACTACTTTGTTGTCAAGCACAGGAATCATCTTGAAACATGGAGCCATGCTTCGCCGGAGATGATAGATTCATGCAATGCAGAATATGATTTCACAGATTCGGTCACCAAAGCATACGGCAGTAATATGAAGTTCGTTCCGGCGCTTGCACTCAGGGGCGGAGGAGGATTCTGCATCTATGCCGGTGATGTGAATCAGGACGGAACGGTTGACGCAGGCGATGCAAGCCTTGTTGACAACGATGCGTATAACTTTGCAACAGGATATATCAGCACAGACCTAAACGGGGACCTGAACGTGGATGCTTCTGATGCATTGCTGGTGGACAACAATGCTTTCAGCTTCGTAAGCCTGTTGCGGCCATAGAAGGGCCTTCATAGCACTTGCTCTTCGGATAACCGGAACAGTGAATGTTCTTGCTCCCGTACGATCAGCGGCGGTCAGTTAACAGCGGCTGAAAGAGGGAACAGAAAAGCTTTCAGTTGGTCAGGAATTCTGAGAACATACATTCTCCGGACCGATCCCAGGCAATTGCAATGCCTTTGCCGGGTAATGAGTCAGTCCGAAATTAATTTTTCAAATGTGGAAATAATACCCTGTGAAACCCGATAATGTGGAGATAGTCCACAGAAGGCAATTTAAATGCCTCAATCTGACGCTATTTCTTTGTTTTTGTGGTATGGAATATGCGGCATGAATAAGATGCAGACAACAACCAATTTGAAAGGCATACAAATGAAAACCACATCAGCATCAAATTCAGTCAAGATTCGATTTTATCATTTGTTGTTTCTAACATCACTGTTGCTTCTTGGAGGGACAATGTATCACGGATGCAGTGAAGACAACTCTTCAACCAATCCGCCTACAAATCCACCGACGGGAAGCATCGGCACTTTAAGCATCACTCCCGACATTCTGACAGTCAATACGCCGGATACGCTGTTTGCAAAGCTGACAGTTCCGAGCGGAACATACTTCACTGATTCGTCCGCCAAACTTGTGAAAACGGATGACAACGGTAACACCGTTTCAGAGATCGGCATTTTATACGACAACGGCCTGATCCTTAACGGAGATGACATCAAAGGTGATAATGTTTACAGCGGGAAATTCATTGTAACCGAAACAAGTGCTGGCACGATCAAGCTAAAGGCAACAGGAAACGTAAGCTCGGGCACGGCAACTGCCACGCTCAGTTCGCAGGTGTTCAGCATCTCGGTTTACGGACAACTGAACTCCGGACAAGTGAATGTAGTGCTTTCAACGCAGAACAATGCCAAGGGGCAACTGGTAACATACCTTGGGGGAAATCCGAATAACATAGAGACAGCCGTAGGACAGCTAAAGACCTGGCTTGAAAGCCAGCCGGGAGTTGCGTCTGTTGTGAGGGACGGCAACACTGCTTTGAACATAACATATACAAACGGGCTTACGGGCGGAATGATAATGTCTGTAAATGAAACCCGCGGCGGAATGAGCAGTGACACCGGCAGGCGGCAGGCGGTGGTTGAGATACCCGCATCAAGGCAAACGATCGGAGTGAATGACTTTTTCGCAACTGAATCCGGAAGAGGAAACACTGACAACATTCTCATTGATAACAATACCATCGGTAACAGGAGCGTTCTGATTGTCTCACCTTACGAGGCAGTTTGGGTAAACAACGAACGCCCTGTCATCATTGCAAGACTGCAGAATGCCCCGTGCAAAAACTTCACGGTAAAGTCGCTCATAAATACTGAGGCCACAGTGACCTCACTATTTGATATGACTCAGTACGGGTACATCGTATTTGCAACTCACGGAAGCAACGGAAAGGCAATACTAACCGGTGAGCGTGTTGATACAAATGCGGCAGTTTACAAAGAAACATACAAAGCGCTTCTGCAGGCGGGGAGAATTTCAATTTTCTCGAATATAAAGATCACGAACACGGGAACTGCGGAAGACAGAGGAGATGTATGGGCGATCACAAACCTGTTCATATCCAATCTGTCAGGGACATTCCCGAACACGATCATCCTTAACAACTCGTGTTCGAGCACCAAGAACCCTGACCTTGCAAATGCATTCATAGGAAAGGGATGCAAGACCTACTTCGGATATGATAAAACCGTTAACGGCGCTTTTGCAAAGATGATAGCTGATTCAATAACAAAGAGAATGGCGATCACCGGACTTACTTCAGGACAAAGCTATTTTGCTGCCGCTGATCCTCAGAGTCCAAATGCCAATTTTCAAAAGGGACCCGGAAACAATGACGATCTCAAGTATTCACTTTCACTTGAGAACAGCGACTTCGAATCCGGAAAGATTGACGGATGGACAAAGATTGGAGACGGCCGCGTAATCAACAGGCTTGGCACACTCGGAGCTGATCAGGGAACATTCATGGGAATAATTTCCACAGGTCTTGGCTTCACGACTTCCAGCGGTTCGATCTCGCAATGCTTCACGGTGGCAAACAATCAGTCACAACTAACAATAAGGTGGAACTTCCTGTCTGAGGAATTCCTCGAATACATACACTCACAGTTCCAGGATTATTTCAGGATTGTTCTAAAGAAGCAGGACGGATCCGAAGTTACACTTCTTTCAAAGAACATTGATCAGATCGCAGTGCAGTTCGGCGCAGACACAAACATGGTTGGACAGCTTGTTGCGGTATCTCCGGGAATTGTGTTTGATCAGGGAGGCGTGTATATGACAAACTGGCAGACATCCACATTTGACGTGACGCCGTACCGCGGACAAACCATTGTGATCGAGTTCATCTGCGGAGATGTAGGTGACAGCATCTATGACACCGCAATTTTGTTGGACGCGATAAAAGTAAATTAGAACCAAAGCTGTTTTCAGGATCAGCATAAAATCCTTTGATAGCTCTAAAAGATATTTTAGCACATAAGCTGTTTTCAGGGTCAGCATAAAACCCTGACTTTCTTAAGTTGAGAAGACGGCCCCGGCCGTCTTCTTTTTTTTATGCAGGCCAATCGCTAAATTTGCAGACGAACTTATGCGGGGACAGAAGTCAGCGGAGCTTCATTCACTGTGCAACTTTCGGGATGATTGAACACTCATCCGGTGAACAATATTCCTGCAAACAAAGAATATTAAAAAATGGGCAAAAGCATTCTTAATGAATCTGATCTCCGGGAAATTCTGGCCCGGCTGGAAAAACTGACACCCGAAACTGTACCGAAATGGGGAAAGATGTCGGCACATGAAACAATTGTTCATTTGGCCGACCCGATGCGTGTGGCGCTTGGGATCAGGCCGGTGGCATTCAGTAAGAGTATCATCAGCATGTGGCCCGTGAAGCAACTAATTCTGAAATACCTTCCCTTTCCGAAAAATGCTCCGACAGCCAGGGAGTTTGTTCAGGGCGACAAAGGTACGAAGCCGGTTGATTTTGACGCCGATATGAAAGAGCTGTTGAAGAACATTGATCAGTTTCAGACACTTAAGGGAAAAGATGATCTTCCGCTGAATCCTGTATTCGGCAAACTCACCGCCGATGAATGGGCATCCTTGCAGTGGAAACATATTGACCACCACCTGAAGCAGTTCGGACTGTAAGCACACGCCGGCTGTGATCTTATTTTCTTCACCGGTCTTGCCGGGATGAAATGCCGGTGTCACAGAAAAAGACCTTACAAAATTCGTTCATTGGTTGTAGCTTTACGAAGGCCTGATAAAACGGCCTGACATCCGGTATTAAATAAAGGGAGGATGTTATGAAAGCAGTTTCCAGCATCGAGCACTGGGCAGATGCCCACCATCCTAAGTGGCTTGATGTCATCCGCATTCTTCTCGGAATCGTACTCATTGCAAAAGGGATCACATTCATAATGGACACATCGCACATCTCTTCTATGCTGGTTGACAGTTCCGGCCAGCTTCGTTCAATGGCCTTTGTTCATTACATGATAGGTGTACAGTTAGCGGCCGGTTTGATGTTCACGTTCGGCCTTTACACAAGAGTGGCCGCGCTGTTTCAGATCCCCATAATTCTCATAGCTCTGCTTAACATGGACGTGACAAAAGAATTCTTCGTTGTCGGTTCGGAATTTCTTTTCCTCGTTCTCGTCTTTGCATTGCTTGTTTTCTTCTTCATCTACGGTTCGGGGCCGATATCGGTTGACAACTACATCAGGAAACATCCGTCACAATAGAGCGAAGGTGTCTCACCTGGTTTGTCCTTTTTACTGAGCTTTTGGGAGGATCAAAACATACAATGGAGTTGATCACGAAAAGGAGGGGGATGAATATGCTTAAACACAGACTTTGAAACGGACTCATAATTCTCATAATGCTGATGAGCTATGCTGTGATCAGCCCTTAATCACGACAACGGGTCTGAGCCGTGCAACTTTCTTCGCAATGCCCGCGCCTTTGACAACATCCACCACTTCATGAATGTTCTTGTAAGCAACCGGCGCTTCTTCGGCGAGCCCTTTCACGGAACCTGCCTGTATGTAAATGCCGTGAAATTCAAGATCGGATTTCAGCTTCTTTCCCTGCACCTGCTTAAGCGCCGCGTGCCTGGACATTCTCCTTCCCGCGCCGTGACAGCTTGATCCGAAAGCCTCTGCCATTCCGCCTTCGGTACCCGCAAGCACATAAGAGGCAGTTCCCATGCTTCCGGGAATTAAAACCGGCTGTCCCGTTTCCATGAATTCATCTATGAGCTCCGGTGATCCCGGTCCGAATGCCCTTGTTGCACCCTTTCTGTGAACTATCACTTTTCTCTTCATTCCGTCAATCTCATGCTCTTCGATCTTTGCAATATTATGCGCAACATCGTAAAGTGTTGTCGGCATTTCATCAAACATCTCAGCGAAGACAATGCCGATCTCCCATGCGATCATCTGCCTGTTGGCCCAGGCAAAATTGGCCGCGGCCGCCATAGCGTTAAAATAGCTTCGTCCTTCTTCAGATGAAAGCGGAGCACATGCAAGTTCCCTGTCGGGAAGCGTGATCCTGTTCTTTTCAAGATTGTTGAGCATTATCCTGATGTAATCGGTTGCAACCTGATGCCCGAGTCCGCGCGATCCGCAATGTATCTGCACAACGATCTGATCACGGGATAATCCAAACCGGTACGCTGTCTCAGGTTCGAAGATCTCATCCACCACATCAACTTCAACAAAATGATTGCCCGAGCCGAGAGTGCCAAGCTGATCTTTTCCCCTATTCTTTGCATGCTCAGAAACTGCAGACGGATCGGCATTTGACAGGCATCCGTGAGATTCAAGAAAATGCAGGTCTTTCTCATTACCGTAGCCGAGCTTTGTCATCCGTGCCGCACCTTTCAGCAACACTTCATCAAGCTCACTGATGCTCAGCTTCAGCCGGCCTCCTCTTCCGACACCGGACGGAACTTCTTCGAATAATCTCTTTGCAAGCAGTCCCTGCTTCCTGTCAACGTCGGAAAGGATGAGATTTGTTTTCAACAGCCTTACTCCGCAGTTTATATCATAGCCGATGCCACCGGGAGAAATTACTCCGTCGGGGTACAGGGTGGCGGCCATTCCTCCGATCGGAAATCCGTACCCCTCATGAACATCCGGCATTACGTATGCGGCCTTCTGAATTCCGGGAAGCGTTGAAACATTCACAAGCTGATTCAGCGATTTGTCTTTGAACAGTTCATCAAGCATTTCTTCCGAAGCAAAGATCCTTGTGGGCACTCTCATATCGCTTCTGAAACCGGCCGGAATTTCCCAAAGATAAGGAGTGATCATCTTCAGGTCTTTTTTGGTTATCATATGTCAAAGATTATGTTCGTTCTGTAAATCCCCTCCGCATCACATTCAACTTCAGCTTCATGATAAGAGACTGCCTTGATGTCTTCATCAAATGAATCCACGCATTCACCGCTGACAGTTGCATCAAGTTTCTTATCATCCAAATGGCGGAACACCGCTTCAGTGAACACTCCTTTATATATGTGCGAAAGTGTGAGCACTTCAGAAAGGAAATCAATCAGCAGAGTTGTCATATCGCGGGATTCAATTCTCAGTTCGAAAGACAAGGCTTCTGCGGTATAAGTCCCTTTAAAACCCTTCTTAATAACCCGGTTCATTCCATCCAGTGCAGCAATGAACAGCTCTTGCTGATCCGAGCCCTCTATGCGCAGACGGACATCTGCGGTATGTTCACTGATGATGCAGTTTCTCATGATGATGGTCTGCAGATTAGTTGTGTGCAGGATCGCTTGCAGTTCAAATTACACATAAAGCCGGTGCAGAGCAATTAACTCCGCACTGCGGAGTGCACAGAATTCCGGTGTTGATCTAAATTGCGGTTTACTCGTAATGAGCCATGGGGCTACCGACTCACAGAAGAAGAGAACTTGCTGAACATGGTCAGCAAGTTAAAGGAGAAGTTCTAAATGCAAATGCTCAGTGCTATTTTATGAGCAGCATCTTTCTTGTGACCGAGTTGCTGCCGGAAGTGAGTCTGCAGAAGTAAACGCCTCCCGGAAGTCCTTCGGCATTGAACCTGATCTCATAATGTCCCGGCGACTTTACATCGCTTATGAGCTGATGTACTTCCCGTCCTTCAGAATTGAACACTGACAAATTCACAAATCCGCGGCTGATGATCTCAAACCTTATATTTGTTGAAGGGTTGAAGGGATTGGGATAATTCTGATGCAGTTCAAATGTGTTCACGGAAGCGGAAGGATCACTAATTGCGGAGATGCCTTGCAGACTCATCTTCGCGAGAAAGAGATCTCCGCCTCCCGCGCCGAATGAATAGACCCATCCTGCTGACAACAGGTGGCCGTCGCTTGTAGTCTCTACAGCCCAGCCCCTGTCATCACTTGATCCGCCCAGTTTTCTTGACCAGACTGAATCTCCCGTTGCATTGACCTGCATAACATACATGTCCCAGCTTGTGGACTGAGTTGCAGCCATTCCGGAAAGCACATACCCGCCGGTTGCGAGCTCTTTTATTGACTGTCCCGTTTCAGCATTAACACCTCCGTAGATCTTTTCCCAGAGGCTGTTTCCGTTAAGGTCAAGCTTCTCGATCAGTACATCAGTATCAGTAGTGAAAGATACAGATGTACCGGTTATCATAAGATTTCCGTCAAGAGTGCTGATAACATTGTAGCACTCGCTCTGGTAGTCATTCGGCCTCACCTTTGTCCACATCACATCTCCGGCAGGTGTCAGGCGCTGCACATAGCTTGACCAGATACTGCTTTGTGTAAACCCGCCTGCAACGAACCCGCCGTCACTGAGCTGGATCACCGTAAGTCCAACATCGTTGCCTGTGCCCGGAGTGTAACCGTAGATCCTCATCCACAAGGGATTTCCGGACGGGTCAGTTCTTACCACATACATGTCATAGTGCGGAAACTGGTCAACTATCCTTGTTTGCCCTGCAAAGATGTAACCCCCGTCGGAAGTCTGGCAAACCGCATGCGCCCGGTCATCCATTCCGAGGCCATAATCGTAAGTGCGCTCCCAGATAATATTACCGGCGCTGTCGGTTTTCATGAGAAATGGATCGTTGACAGCGGAAACCTGTTTGTAACCTGAAACTATGAACCCCCCGTCTGAAGTCTGTTTTATGTCGGTTGCAATCTCCTGAAGCCCGCCGCCGTACGTCCTGCTCCAAATTTGGTTTCCCTGCATATCGGTCTTGAGCAGATAGACATCGTCAATATTGTTTCCGCTGAATGAAGAACTGAATCCTGCAGTGACGATTCCTCCGTCGCGCGTTTGTATAACGGCAAAAGCCCCGTCATTCCTTTGTCCGCCGTAAGTCCTGTTCCATGCTACATTCTGAGCCCCTGCATTTGAGCAGAGCGCAAACTGAATGAACATTATTAGTGTGTATCCCGAAATTGCGCCGTAATAGTGTTTCATGAATCCTTTGTGAATTTTGAAATTTGCATGATGAAAATTGTTTATCAGCTTAACAAAACTAAGTGTACTCTTACGGGAACTCAACTTCATTTCTTCTCATATGTAGAATTCAAGGCGCATTGATGAGCCGGCTCATTTCCAATGATGTTGCAAATTCGGCATAAGAAAATTAGGTTTGCCGTACCCCATCAATCCGCAAATCAAATCTTTGATCGTGATGAGGCATCTCCTCTTTCTTCAGGTTCTCTTAATCCTTGTTGTTACAGAAGTCCTGTTTGCAGTACCTCCTTTTGATGAGCACATCAAAGCAGATCAGTTCGGTTACAGGCCGAATGACAGAAAAGTTGCAGTCATCAGCAGTCCTGTAACCGGTTACAACAGCAGTTCGCCTTTTACTCCGGGATCAGTCTATGAGGTAAGGAGATACGTTGATGATGTTGCGGTTTATTCTTCGGGAATCACAGCCTGGAACGGGGGAGCGACTCACGGGCAGAGCGGCGATAAAGTCTGGTGGTTTGATTTCTCATCCGTAACCTTGCCGGGTGAATATTACGTCACAGATGTCAGCAACAATGTAAGGTCGCATGTGTTCAGAATATCGAATGCAGTTTATCTTGACCTGCTCAGGCAGGCAATGAGAGTTTTCTATTATCAGCGTTGCGGAATCTCAAAGGCGGCTCCTTACGCGCATGCCGGCTGGACAGACAGTGCGTGCCATCTGCACAGCTTGCAGGACAATGACTGCAGGCTCTACAATAACAGCAATCCTTCGACATCAAAGAACCTGTCCGGCGGATGGCATGATGCAGGTGATTACAACAAGTATGTGAACTTCACATTCTCCGCGACGCTTGATCTTCTTCTTGCATATAAGGAGAATCCAGCGATATGGGGTGATGATCACGGCATCCCGGAATCGGGCAATAACATACCAGACATACTTGATGAAGTGAAGTATGAGCTTGACTGGCTATTGAAAATGCAGAACTCAAACGGTTCTGTTAACTGCATTGTAGGAGTTCAGAACTTCGCATCTTCAAGTCCGCCGTCAGCCGATTTGAGTCAGAGATTTTACGGCCCTGCAACCACTTCTGCAAGTTTCACGGCATCAGCATTGTTTGCACTCGGAGCAATACAGTTCTCAGGAATAGGCCAGCCGTCATATGCAGCAACTTTGCAGAGCGCTGCTGTCAGTGCATGGAACTGGGGCGTTGCAAATCCGTCAGTGACTTTTTACAATTCCGGAATAATCGGCGCGGGAGAGCAGGAAGTTGATTCATACGAAAGGCTTGTGAGAAAGATGAGTGCGGCATGTTTTCTTTATGCGTTGACCGGCTCATCTTCTTACAAAACATTCTTCGAAAACAACTACACGCAGATGCATCTCATTCAGTGGACATATGCATATCCCTTTGAAACGCCTCAGCAAGACATGCTTCTCTGTTATGCATCGCTTCCGGGAATTTCGTCTTCTGTTGCCACAGCGATCAGGAACGCGTACAGAAATTCACTTAAGACGAACAATGCTGACAATCTTCCTGCATACCTCAACAATACGGATGCATACAGGGCTTACCTGTCAAATCAGAATTATACATGGGGAAGCAATACAACAAAAGCGCATCAGGGAAACATGTTCATGAGCATGATAACATACTCACTCGACACAATGAACAACACAAATTACAGGAATGCCGCAAAGGGATTTCTCGATTACTTTCACGGAGTCAATCCGACTGCGTTTTGTTATCTGACCAACATGTCGCAGTTCGGTGCGGAGAATTCAGTCAGTGAGATCTATCACGCATGGTTCACGGACGGCAGTCCGCTGTGGGACAGGGCCGGCACGTCTGTTTACGGTCCTGCACCCGGTTATGTGCCCGGCGGGGTCAATCCAGCATACGCACTTGACGGATGCTGTCCGTCTAACTGCAATCCTTACAACAGCCTTTGCAACACTTCACTTGTAACGCCTCCATTGGGACAGCCGATACAAAAATCATACAAGGACTGGAACACAAGCTGGCCGCAGAATTCATGGACAATCACCGAACCCGGAATTTACACGCAGGCCGCTTATTCAAGGCTTCTTTCACGCTTTGCGGAAGCGGCGGCGATAAGGCAGGTCAGGATTGCGATCGAAGGAATGTATGATTCAAACTCAGGACGCCACAGCAGAAGTGACACAGTCAGAATTTTCCTCAGAAATAGTTACCCGCCGTACGCGGCTATTAATTCTTCAAAGAGTATTCTCGATTCGGTGACCCTCATTGCTAATGCTGAATTTCCGAATGCGCCTTCCGGAACATATTATGTGTCAGTCGTTCACAGAAATTCACTGGAGACCTGGAGCAGGGCAGGAGGGGAGATATACAGTTCATCGGGCGCATTTCAATATGATTTCGCTGTTGATTCTGCTAATGCATACGGCGGCAATATGAAAAGAGTGGACAGCACGCCGGGAGTCTTTGCGCTTTTCAGCGGCGATGTGAACAGGGACGGGAGTGTTGATGCAACTGATCTGCTGATGATCGAGAACGACGCGTCGTTTTACGAAACGGGATATATCGCAACAGACCTGAACGGAGATGATGCCGCGGATGCAACAGACCTGGCGATAGCGGATAACAATGCATTTGCATTTGTAGGAGTAGTGAAGCCGTGAAAAGATGGCACGCAGAGACGCGGAGGCGCAGGAGAAATGGAAAGGCTGAGAGATGAGAGGTGAGAGGTGAGAGTTGAGAGTTGAGAGATGGGAGTTGAGAGTTGAGAGGTGAGAGATGAGAGATGAGAGATGAGAGATGAGAGTTGAGATCTGAGAAGTTATAGATGAGAATTGAGAGTTGAGAAGTTAGAGATGAGATCTTATACATACTATTTGAGAGATGGGAGCTGAGAGATGGGAGCTGAGAGATGAGAGATGAGAGGTGAGAGATGGGAAGTGAGAGGTGGGAAGTGAGAGGTGGGAAGTGAGAGGTGAGAGCTTGGACATACTGGTGCGGTGTTTAGTTGAACATTTGCAAATAGAAAGCGCTTATGCGGTCAGATTCGATTTTTGGGAACGGATCAGAATCTGATCTGAATGCTGATGCCGAGCCTTCCCAGAGTATCGCCTGCAATTTCATCGTTGCCGCTGCCTATCTTCTTTGCGGAGTTCCAGAATGTTTCAGAATACTTAGCTTCCAGCCGGATGTTAAACGGCAGATCTGCCTTGAGAAGTAAGTACCACCTGAATCCGTTGCCGTACAGAAACTGATTTGTCATTACGCCGGAAATTTCTCCTTCGTATTCGCTGATCCTTGAATCGTATCCGTCGGTCCTGAATGCAATTGCCCTGACGGAGAGAAGCATATTGCCAGAGATCCGAGGTGTCATCTCTGCAAAGAGCAGATGCCCTTTCTGCGAAGGGGCAATTCCGCCGAGACTTACAAAGCAGTATTCATATCTGCCTGTGATCGTGACTGAATTGTTCTTCAGCTTAAGTCCGGCCCTGATGTTGCTTTGCCTTCTCTCCGCTATTACGGATATTTGTCTGCCGTCAGCGTCTGACGTAATGAACTGCTCATCTTTGTTCTCATTCCTGAATCTCATTGCAAAGATCAATCCGTTGCCTGCGTTATATTCTCCTGACAAAAGAAGATCCCGGCCCCGGGTGGGCACTGAAGTGAAGTATGTTCTGTATGGAAAACTGTACCTGTCTAAGTACGCTGAAAGAGCGACACCCTTTGCCGGCGTGATCCTTATGCCGGCATAGAATCCGGACTCATTTCCTGCTTCGCTTCTTTCTGATGGAGGACTGCCGAAAGGAGAGCGGAAACTGTACGGATAATTTCTGTAAGAGAATACTGCACGCGCAAAGTTTCCTAAAGCGGACGTTAGACCAAAGTGCATTGCCGGTTGTCCCGATTGGCCAATGGCCGCGTCGCCGAACAACTGAATGCCGGAACTGAAACTGCAGGAGAAGTCGCCGCCTGCAAAGCTGATTCTCTTTCCCGAGACTTCGTAGAGTTTCTTTACTGTATCGGCGATGATGCCCGGAGAGTATGCGGCGCTGTAAAAAGTTGCCCCGGAAACAAGCGGGCCGCTGTTGTACTCGGCCCGGAGACCGAACAGCAGTTCCTTCAAATTGTCTTCCCTGCCGGTTTCAGAAATTGTCCTGTGATAGCCGTCTTGATATATCGAACTTACCTCACCCGTAGCGCTGTCAATCGCCGCATCAATGCTTTTGTATGACGCAAAGGCGATAGCACTGAATGGATTGAATTTCAGATGGGCCGCCAATCCCCTGAAGTAACTGTACTCCCCGGCGGATGCATAGCCCGCTATGCGTGACGGTTTGCCTGTACGGATGAATGTTTCCACTGCCTTCGGCACGGAATAAGAATTTGACACCAATAAGCCTCTGCCCAATGACAGCTGATAATCGCCGGCAATTATTTTGCTGAGAAGACCTGTGCTTTCATAGGAAAGAAATCCCGACACGAAATCAAACGCCGACAATTCACCCGCATCTTTATCGGTGGCAATGCCGCCTGAGAGTTTATAATCGTTAACGGAAAAGTCCGCAAGCATCCGGCTGGAAAACCTGTACCTCGGGCCAAGATATTTTCCGCTGATGTAACCTTTCCTTGTCTGAAGGTCCTGTACGGCAAATGACCTGAAGTATGCAGTGAATGATTTGCTGCTATTGTCAGATCCCGGGATGTAAGTTTTTGGCTTTGCGGGCTTCTTTGCAGTGAGGTAAGGTTTTACAAGCCCATAGATGCTCATGCTGAAGCCTTCAATTTTCAGGAGTTCCCGCTTTGAGCTGAAGCGGAGATGGTCATGCCTGTATCTTAAGATCTTAAGAGCAAGGTCATGCGTGATAAGCGGTATGGCCGTCAGTTCTTCCGCATTTGCGGTGTTGAGGTCAACCGGGTTCCTTCTGAGATCATCAATGTGATCAATAATATCTGAATCCTCCGCATCGGTGTCGGTATCCTGAAGCAATCGCTCAATTAGTTCATCATTAGTAACGTCTGTTGTGTCTTCGGGAAGGAGATCTTGAGATAAAGAACAGTACGGCAGATTCAGCAGAAGGAAAATTGTGATTGCAAGATCTTTCATTCTGCCAGCGCTTTAGTGCGCAGTGCAAAATAGCAATAATCAGGAAAAAATGTTCGGAAGGAATTCCGCCGGATCAGTCACTTCCTGAAAGGCGCCGTATGAGCTTCAGCAGTCCCGACTCAAACTCCCGCAGTGCGGATCTCTTTACAATCACTCCGATGTCATCGTGCATCCAGTCATCATGTACAGCAATGCTTCTTGAAGGAAGGCAGAAGGAGAAGCAGTTCAGATCGTGCTCGTCAAACTGCCATGTGTCGTCGGGAGCGGCGGCAACATGATGTATGGTCTTCACCTTTCTGTTCTCAAGCAGTCTTACGAGATAACGCATGAATTGCTTCTTGCTGTAGAAAGATCTTCCTTCACCTTTTCTTATGAAGTAATTTTCAATTGTATATCCGTGATTTCTGAAACCGCGGTCTGTGATGTCGAGACTGATCGCAACATCCACAGCAGACCTTATGCCTGCAAGATATCCGACGGTCTCATCAACGCCAAGGGAGTCTTTCTCTTCATTGCCTGTAAAAGCCAGAACTGTGTTTACCGGCAGGCGGCGTTTCAGGGCAAGCCTGATGAGAATGGCATTCGTAATGCTGTTGTCAAGAGTGCCGATGATCACATCCTTGCCTTCGCGGAAGTAGAAATTCCTGTAGACAGTATCAATGTGTGAGGAGACAACTAAGCAGTTCTTTCCCCGCATTGCAGGCTCCGGATTCTGCGAATATATTTTTGTAAGCTTGCCGTCGTATAACTTTCTGAACCGGGAATTCCTGAGGAGCCTGTCTATTCTGTCAGACTTCCTTGAATCCGTGAAACCGTGCCTGTCGTCTTCGCAGGCAATGTTGAGCTTCTCAAGTATCTCAGTCAGCGGAAATGCTTCCTTCTGACTGCCGCTTTCGGCCGCATCACTCTTAGTAACCGGGATCATATTCAATTTTCTTTAAGTTGAATTTTCCGTAAATGAAATCACCTTCAGGGTAGTGCCAGACCGTTTCCCCGTATGAGGGAATCAGCACTCCGTTATGTTCTTTGAAATCCTTGACAGGAGTTGAAAATCTTATTCTCTCACCCCTGGCTGAAGAGAGATCATACCTGTCATCTGAAATAAAATTGACAAGCATTCCTTCATTGTCAAAATACAATATTGCCATCACGGTTATTCCGGATGCTGTGTAGTATGCTTCCGCTGAATTGTCATCGCTCCTCCCCCAAGTGATCCGCTTGTCAGCGAGCGCGGAGGGAACAAACAGGCAAATGTCATTGAAGCAAGTCACAATCTCCGACTGCGTCATCTCCCTGCCGCTGTTGCCTGCAACAGTGAAAAGCGACAACAGCTTCACATTCATTTCCGCTGAGCCGCTCCTGAAAGGATGATATCCGTTGACAGGAATTCCGAAGATCTTTCCTCTCATGAAGAACAGCCTGCAGGGATCCGCAATTGTATTGTACTGTTCGCTTTTGAAGCTGAACCAGTCGAGAGTTCTGCTTCTCATTTCACCATCGAATTCAATTCTCACTGCGGAAGGCACAGCTGTTCCGGAAGCACCGGTTTTGATAAGATACCGTTTCACCGGTAAGGGAAGCGAATCAAGTTCATTGACCTGGATAGTGCTCCTTAAGCTTTTTGCTTTTGCAACAGCATCGTGAGCATCACTTCTGTAGTTGCTGTAAAAATGAGCATCGGCAAATCCTGCTGCAACGGCAAGCAAGATCACAAGATTCACTATTGTTCCGAACTTTGCAGAATTCCAGTTGGAAATGATTAGCGCCTGAGAGAGCGCGAGTGCAGCAGCACCGGCGATCCACCACTGTGAGATACCTGACAGAAGCAGCACTCCGGAGGCAGTGAAAAGGACAGCACATGCAAGCCATGCCGGTCCCTCTTTCTTTGGAATGTTCGCGTTAAGGCTTTTTACCTTTGCCGGATCCCGTGAATTGATAAAACCCGCAAGATGGATTGAGGCGTGAAGAAAAAGTATGAAGGCAATTATGATATTCATAGACTGACATTACAAATCTCACAATTGCCGCCGAAGTTAAAAAGGCATTAATCTTTCAGCATTATCAGCATCATCTTAAACTTCTCCGTCGCCTTGACGGCATGAGGCACATTGGCAGGAAGTTCGATCAGTTCGCCGGAGTGTACACTGTGCGGTTCGCCTCCTATAGTTATCTGAGCTTCACCGTCAGTTACAAATATCAATGCATCAAACGAAGCGGTATGCTCGCTCAGCTCCTCGCCCTTGTCAAACGCAAAGAGTGTAACCGTTCCGGACGGCTTTTTGAGAATTGTCTTGCTCACTACGGAACCGTCTGAATATTCAACAGCTTCCGAAGGATTATAAGGATTCTTCATTATGTGGATTTTTTGTTAACTGTCTTTCCAGAATTCATCATGCCACATTTCTTCCGTGTCACATGATGCATGCCGGGCGGCATTTCCGATCTGTTCCAGTTCTTCTTCGGTGAGGTGTTCCTGAAGGTGATTGAACAACCGCCTTTCTTCAAACCGGATATGGCTTTCAAGAAGTTGTGCAAAGTTTTCGAGATCACTCTCTTCACTCTTTCCGGAGCGGAGTTTGTCCGCAATACTTCTCATCTCATTATGCTCCGCTTCAGCCTTCACCCGAAGATCATTGCCGGGCGGCATTCTTGCGAACAGGTTCTTCTCTTCATCTTCAAAATGCGGAACAAGTTCCTTGTCAAAGAAGTATGCAGAATACTCTGCAATCCTCTCACCGGCAACGCTTCTTCTGAATCCTTCACGGATCTTCCATACAAGAAGGAGTCCGTGATGATGGTCTCTTGAGAATCTCACCAAAGCGGGATTGCGTTTGATGGGTAAATTTCCCGAAGTCATTTGAGAACCACCATTCTCCTTGAAGCGGCATTGATGCCGTCAAGCATAAGTGTATAAAAGTAAACACCGCTTGAGAGGCCTTCTGAGTTGAAAACTATTTCATATGTGCCTGCTCCGGCAACCCTGTCGAATATATCGGCGACCTCCTTTCCGTTAGCATCGTGAACTCTTATCACTGCATGCGCACTGCGCCTGAGTTCGAGTCGTATGTTTGTGGACGGATTGAATGGATTGGGATAATTCTGAGACAGCCGGAAATCATCCGGCGTGAACAGGCTTTCATCATTGATTCCTATCTTCAGCGAATTGTACCTGAGTATGACCCCGTTGTTTCCTATTGCATAACCGTGCCTCTCATCAGGAAACTCAATGCCGTAGATCCTTGCCTGAAGGGGCACTGCGGACATTGACCAGGTCATGCCCCCGTCTCTTGTTACAAGGAAGCTGTCAATGATCCCGAGTGAGATCCATCCTTCAAGTTGATTGCGGAAAGCAATCGTGTTTGCTATGCCGAACACTCCGAACTCCGTGTACTGCCAGTCGCCGCCGGAATTGTTTGTAACAACCCTGCTCGATCCGTATTCAAAATCACCTCCCGCTCCTATTGCATTGTCCTTATCAAAAATGTGGACATCGTTCACCGGTTCGGGCCCTACTATCCTTGTCTGCCAGCTTCTTCCGCTGTTCGAAGTTTTCCATATCACGCCCGCAATGTCAAATGCGCCGCCGACGGCATATCCGAAATTCTCATCATAGAATGCAACCTCTTCCACCGGAAATCCGAAGACCATGCCCGAGTCAACTACAGAAGGATTCCAGACTGCCCCCGCATCCGATGTGAAGTAGATCATTCCTTCGGTTCCGCACATGTAGCCGTTAACAGCATCCCGGAAATAGATCGAGTTTGCAAAGAAATTTGAATCCGGAAACAGATAGTCAGTCCACACACTTCCGCCGTTTGTTGTCTGAAGCACTCTGGTTCCGTAAAAGTTCGGAGGCGTGTTGTCAAGCTCCCATGCAAGTGCAAATCCTTTTTGATAGTCAGTGAAGAAAATGGAATAGACCATGGTGCGGACGGCCGTCTGTTGCTGTATCCAGCTTTGTCCGCCGTTTGTTGTCTTTATTATGAGACCGGAATCTCCTCCGATCCATCCCGTCAGGGAGTCGGCAAAGAATACTGCCCGAAGATTTCTTGAAGTAGGGCTTTGCACAGTAAGCCAGCTTTGCGTTGCGCCAAGCTCAGCCGTTGTAAGCAGAAGTACTGTGAGGGATATTTTGAGAAACTGTGTCATACTTGATTGCTTGATGAATTGATCGCCTCAGGGCAGATTATTTCTTTTTCTCAGGAACCATTCCGTGCAAAGGAACAAAATTACAAGTCCCAGATAGTACGGGTTAATGTTCAGGTCAAAGCTCTTGGAAGTCAACTGCTCATTCCGGTTTGCGTTCCTGTTTGATCCGGCTGTCGCAGTGATCTCATCGTTGCTCATAACATCCAGTCTGCGGCCGCCTGTGTTGTTGGCAAGCTCATTCATTACAGACGGTTCAGGCTGTGTTTCAAGATATTCAAAGTTGTCTTCTCCTGCAAGAAACTTGCCGGTGATCTTCTCAACGCTCCTGCCTTCCGAGATCAGTTCTGCTTCATACTCATACACGCCGGGAGATGTGACAGGGTCGGACAATTGAAATTTGTTGTCAGATGATCTGATCATCTCCAGTTCCTTTGTCTGATCGGGGCCTTTTATCTTCATGACTATTTTCTCTCCGCCCTTGATCTCAAGCCCTGTGATGGCTCCGGTAAACTCAGCTTTCCCGCCAACGGGAAACACGGGCTTCAGAGTTTCAACATTGAATTTCTTTCCTGCATCCTTTCTGACCACGGCCGAAGCCGCAGTTGAGATGATGTAACCGAGAAACTCTTCTGCGTCTGTCACATTTCCTCCAAGCCTCCATTTGTATATCCCGTAAGGCAGAAATGCGGCGGATCTTCTGTCGTCCGAAGCGGAAACAAGTAATGCAGGCCTGCTCCCGCTCGATGCAACGAGTATGGTCTGTGCATCGGGCTTTGCTGAGAAGCTCGTTCCCGTTATGAATATTCCGGGAAGCCTCGCGGCTTTGGAGAGCATTGCCGGATCCCGGAATGCGGTCTGCCCTGTTCCTGTCAATGCTTCCAGCGTTGTTTCGGATTCAAGATCAGAGTAATTATCGGCAATGAACGGAAGCCGGTCTTCAAGCGCTTTTAGCCTTCCGAAGTCAGTGTTCCTTGAACCGAAGAAGATGATGGGTTTGCCCGTTTTCCCGGCTGCCGCCTTGATGGCATTAAGCACTCCTTCGTCTGAAACGGAAGTCGGAAATCCTGCAAGCAGGATCACATCGAAACCTGCAAGATCGGGAAGCGCACCTTCATAAAACTCAGCGGGAGATTTCTGTGTCCTGAACTCAGCATCAAAATTCCTGATCCGTGACACCTGCTCCCTGATGAATGCAAGGTCAGATGAAGGCCCTCCGGAGATCACAAGCATTCTGAACCTGTTGTCTGTGAATCTTATGAAGAAGTCTGCGGAGTTGTTCTTCAGAGTCTTCTCGCCTTCAACCGAATCTGTCTCAATCCTGTAATGTGCCGTCCTGATCACGGGCGAGCTGACGGTGAAGTCTGCATTGTACTTTGTCCTGCCTTGTGTAACATTTACGGTTCTGCTGTCAATCAGCTTTCCGTCCTCCGTAAGTTTTATGTTCAGCGTGCCTTCATAACCGTTTGAACTTATCACTGCGCTAACCGGGACACTGCTTTCTATGAATGCATTCTTTCCGTAAAGAACATCGGTAACAGATATGTCTCTTGACCTTCCCGTATCCCCCGCGAGAATGAAATTCACAGGTGCGCCGAGATGCAAAGCGCTCTGCAAAGGATTGCCGCCTTCGTTAAGTATTCCGTCGCTGATCACCGTAACGGATGAAATGTTCTCGTCAGGAAGCATGAGCTTCAGGTCCTGAAATGCCTTTGCGAGATTTGTTCTGCCTGCAGATGTTGTATCTGCATTCAACTGCTCCGTGCCCTGACTGCCCAATTCACCAGTTATGCCGTCTGAAAAAACAAAAGTCCGCACTTCGTCATTTGAAGCGAGCCGGGCTTTCGCAATCAGCTCTTTCATTTCACTGCCGTTGAGCTCCTTAACGCTTGCGGAATTATCTATGAGAATTATCCCTGTCGGCTTCTTTTCATTGACGCCTACAAATGACAGAACAGGTGAGAGCAACAGCAAAAGAATGAAAAAGATCGAAAGGAACCTCAGAGCGGTGAGGACTTGCTTCAGCCGGCCATCTGCGGCAGATCCTCTGTAATAGAAGTATGCCGCAGCGGCCGATATGATAACAGCCACAGCAGAGAAGATAAATCCGTAATCTGATCTGAATGAAATATCCAAAAGGAAGGAAATTAATTGCGTCCGCTATACCTTTGCAGGAGTCAAAGGAATAGGCAGGATCAGTTTCAGTAACCGGCGTTACATCTTAATGTCAACGTATATGTATTCACGGATCTCCTCAAGCCACTTCTCAAGTTCGTTGCTTTCCTTATATGATTCAGCAAAACTTCGTATTCTGTCGTAATCTTCTTCGAGACTCAGTTTGTGGGGGGGAACAATGTCGATCAGCTTGTACAGCTCATATCCGTAATCACTGCCGCGTGAGATTGAACGGACAGGATCAGTGATCCCTCCTTTTGAGATTCCGCGCAGTGCTTCAAGAGTCATGCTGTCAAGCCTTTCTATAGGAACCTTTCCAAGGTAGCCGTCTTTACCTGCGGTGAACTCATCCTGCGAATACTCTTTCACGGCATTTTCAAATGAGATCTCGTTCTTGTCGATCCGTCCTTTGAGTTCTTTGAGAAAGCTTATGGTCTCAAGGTCTGAAGATTCAAATTTCGGAAACGTCACAAGTATGTGCTGTACCCTTATCTTGTCTCCCTGCCTGTCCTTAAGCTTTAGTATATGGTAACCAAACTCAGTCTCTACAATGTCTGAGACTTCTCCCACCTCAAGCAGATAAGCTGCTTCTTCAAACGGTTTCACAAATGTTCCTTTCTTGGCATAGCCAAGATCTCCTCCCATTGCGGCGGAGCCGGAGTCAGCGGAATTCCTGATCGCAAGCTCAGAGAAATCAATACCCTGATTAACGCTGTCAAGGATCTGACGGGCAATTCTTAATGCTTCGGACTTCTCTGCATCGCTCACTTTTCTCTTCATGTAAATGTGAGCCAGTTCAAACTCCTCGTCAACGTCAGGAAGACTGTCGCGGTAAATAGCAAAAAACTCTTTTACATCCCTGTCGGTCACTTTCACCCCGCCCGGAAATTTCTCCCTCTTAAGCTTCTCGACCCTTATATTCTTGCGGAGTTCTTCCTTAAGCAGATTGCGGATCCTTGCAAGCGGCATTCCGTAAGCGGCTTCAAGCCTCTCAACCGAGCCGGACTGTGCGATCATGTTGTCCATTCTGCCGGAGAGTTCCTTATCCACTTCCTCATCTGTCGCGTAAATGCTGTCCTGTTCCGCTTTTGCAAGCAGTATCTTGTTTGTAAGAATGGACTGGAATATCTGCTGAGCCATAAAAGGAGAGATCTCAGTAAGCCGGTTTTGCCTTGCATAAAGCTGTACCTGATACTGAAAATCGGATTCCGTTATGATCTCCCTGCCTACGATCGCAATGATCCTGTCTCCTTCGGCCTGCGCATAAGCATCGGCCGAAAGGAAACAGATCGCAAACGCTGCCAGCAAAAAAAACTTCTTCAAACTCTTCTAATTCTTAAATGCTTCAATGAGGACAACCTCATTTACCTTTACAGGATATTTCTTCCTGAGATTCTCAACGTACTGTGTCTCAAGCTGTTTGAATCTCTCCTGCTGAAGTGTGTTTGAGATCTCAGACTTCACATCTTCAAACGGCTTTGTCTTCACCATGTTGCTGTCGGTATAAGAGTACTTGTCCTTGTTGGATTCGTAATAAGCGCTCAGCTCTTCAGGAGTGATCTTGATATTCCTCCACAATTCCTCCTGATCTATCTTAAAGCTGAGAAGGCCGTTTTCGTACTCCGTAAGCTGTGCAATGTAGTCGGGATCTTTTTCGATGCCTTCTTTTGATGCCACTTTCAGAAGCATGGCATTGTCCGCGGAATTGTTGATGACTGTTTTGAGATTTTCGACACCTGCAACGCTTGCAAGGTAATCACGGTTCCTTCCGAGGTAAGATATTACGTCTGAGATCATGATCTTGCCGTCCTTGAACTCTGCAATGACTGTCTGCTTTTCCTCAGGGGCAAAGATCGAATCAAGGTTAAGCTGTGAAAATGACTTCGTGGTATCTATCTTGTTTGTCATAAATGCCAGCCCCTCTTCCTTGATCTTAAAGTCATACGTCTTTCTGGCTTTCTCCAGATACTTGTTGTACTCTGATTTGAACATCGGGCCGCGCTTGAAATCTCCGCGGAGATTCTCTTTCTGCTTTTCGAACGGCTCATACTCCTTTATATCAGTAACCTTTATGATGTGCCATCCGAAAGGAGTCCTTACGAGGTCTGACACTTCTCCGACCTTAAGAGTAAATGCAACGCTGTCAAACGGCTGAACCATTCTTCTCCTGTCAAAGAAGCCAAGGTCTCCGCCCTTTGTTGCCGAACCGGGATCCTGTGATACTTCTGCCGCAACTTTCGCAAAGTCCTCACCGTTTCTGATCCTCTGCAGAACTTCCCTTGCCTTATTGTATGTGGCAAGTGAATCCTTCGTCATTCCGAGAGAATCCTTCTGCTCCTGTATAAGGATGTGCGATGCTCTGACTCCGTTGTTTCTCTTTTTCTTGTCCGTAAGCTTGATAACATGAAGGCCGAACGGAGTTCTCACAATTTCCTTTGTATATTCACCCACCTTCATTTTGTAAATCGCATCTTCGAACTCCGGCACAGTCATTCCTGCAGTGAAATAGTAAAGATCGCCGAAGTTCTGCTTGGCCGAGTTGTCATCCGACATTTCAACTGCAACCTGCTCAAACGATTGTCCGTCCTTCAGTTTCTTCAGAATCTCATTTGCCTTTTGATACGCCTTCACCGAATCTTCGGGGTTCTTGTTCTGCTGTGAGAGGTTCACGAGTATGTGAGATGCCCTTACCTCGTATTCCTTCCTGTCATACAGCTCCTTTATCCTCGGCTCCACAACCTCCTTATCAATAAGGAATGACGTGATGAAATTGCTCTTGTACTGATTAAGATCGTTTTGAATGTCTTCGGATTTGAGCATTCCCCTGTCCCGGGCATCCTTCACCTTCAGCCGGTATTTTATGTAGAGGTCGAGAAACTCTTTCCTCTTTTCCGGGCTCATATTTCTTGCCGAATCGAGATTGTTCTGAGTCTTAAGATACTGCTTCTCATAGTCTTCGAGGTAGATCTTCTCGTCGCCTATCTCAGCCACAACCTGCTTTTTCTTTGAGGAGCATGCAAGAATTGTTACAAGTCCGAGAAATGCAAAAAGCGAGAATATCCTTACAAAATTGCCTTTGTTCACAAACATTATTTAGGATTTGCTTTCTTGAATAATCGGCAATATTACCTAAATCAGCCCTGAATAGAAAGCCAAGAATTCAAAGCGGCATTGCCCTTTCTGTCAGTGGATGCGCAGTTTCCGGGACATCAGGGAGCGCGATTTATGAATCACAATTCGGGCTTTTTGGAATTAGTTTTGCAGTAGATGATGAATCTGAAATTGTTTGTTCCTTTCAAATAACAGGGAGTAAACAGCCATGAAACTGATCATATCTTTTTTGCTGATAATCTTATCCGTGTCTGATGCCTTTTCGCAGTGGACTGCCTCTTCCGCAGGGATACCACCCGGGGCAGTTGTCCAGTCGCTTCACTCCTCGGGCACAAACCTGTACGCAGGCACTGGAGAAGGAGTCTATGTCTCAACTGATTTCGGAAATTCCTGGACTCAGATACTTTCCGGCTCGGGTACTGTGAACAGTCTGACTTTCTGCGGCCAGGTCCTTTTTGCCGGAACGGGAAGCCAGGGAATTTATTTCACCTCCAACGGAGGCACAAACTGGTCCAATACGTTCGTTCAGTCCTCTGTACCGTCAATAGACTGCAGTGGAAATTTGGTTTATGCAGTCATTGCGGCTGACAGGGTTTACAGGTCATCGGCTTCGGGCACACAATGGCAGGCATTTTCACCGGCGGGAAATGTGAGATCGGTAGCCGCCAACGGAAAGTATGTCTTTGCAGGATTTCAGAACTACACATCGGGCGGGAACGGCGGTGTTCACTTTACAACAGACGCCGGGCTCAACTGGAGCGTTGCTCTGCCCGGAATGGAGATAAGGGTAGTAATTTGCCGGCCCGTTGCTTCCGAAAGCAATGTGGCCGCCGGAGCGCTTGATGATACAAGCAGGTCGGGAGGTGTTTATGTTTCCTCAAACTTCGGTGCTGACTGGCACAGGACATCGCTTGACAGTGTGCCGGTTCAGGCGCTTGGTCTTTACGGCGGCGGAAACATTCATGCCGGAATCGGTAACCATTTTTACCCGGGTTTTCAGAATTATGCAGGGTTCTGGATGTCTCTTGATTTTGGAATTACATGGATTCAGAAGAATGACGGGCTTGAACAGACCGGCAACAAAGCATTGTCATGCATCGAATACCTTTATCCTTATGTGTATATAGGAATTCCCGGTGAGGGGATTTTCAGGAGAAGCATAGATGAAGTTGTGAATGTGACAGAACATTCAGGCATAATGCCCGCCACTGTCGGGTTGTATCAGAACTATCCGAACCCATTCAATCCTTCAACTACTATCACTTTTTCTCTTTCCCGCAAAGCAGGAGTTTCTATCGAACTGTTCGATGCATCCGGGAAGAGAATGTGCATGATTCTGAACGGAACAAGAGATGCGGGAGTTCACAGCATTGATTTTGACGGAAGCAATTACTCCAGCGGAGTGTACATCTGCATGCTCAAAGCAGGCGAAGAAACAAAGGCGCTGAAAATTCTTCTTGTGAGATGACTTCCTGTGATTGCCGTTGAGATCCTGATTTGGTAATTTGCAGTATATTCAGCAAAAAATTTCTATGAGATCCGGATCCGCGTTGAGCCTTGCGGCGGTTGCGGCAATTGTCATGTCCGTCTTGTTTCCGGCAAGACTCACGGCACAGGGAGAGCCTCCGTGGAGAAGGCCTCTCAAGATATGCCGCAGTGCAGACGGCACCAATTTCGGGAGCATTCAGACATTTCAGGATTCGTCCGGTGTGCCTTGCATACTCAGGCTTCCGTCCGGCGTTCTCATAAGCGCATTTCAATGGTTCAGACAACCGGTCGGCTCGCCATCATGGGACCGCGTGGCTGTAAAGTTCTCCTCCGATAACGGAGTGACATGGACTTCACCTCAGCCCATAACTGTGAACGGACTCCCTCAGAACTTTCAGCGGCCGTTTGACCCGACACTTGCAAACACTGATGACGGCAGGATCAGGATCTACTTCTCTTCCGGCCTCTCCATGTTTGCCGACACATCCGTGAACACATACTCCGCCGTTTCTGATGACGGATTAAATTTTTCTATGGACCAGGGGGTAAGGTTCGGAATGCCCGACAAGCCGGTCATTGATCCTGCTGTGATTAAGTTCAGGGGAATGTGGCACCTTGCAAATCCCGTTACAATGGGCACCGGCGCATATCACAACATCTCACAGGACGGAATCAATTTTACCCGTGTGCAGGACATCCCCTCCGATCAGAGTCATACATGGATAGGAAATTACATGATCGCAGATACAAACGAACTCAGGTTCTACGGAAGCGGGAGCGGGATCTGGTTCTCATCAAGCCCTAACGGGGGCTCGTGGTCATCATTCACTCCTGTCAATGTTCAGGGCGGAGATCCTGCAGTGATAAGATTGTCTGCGGCAGATTACATCATGATCTATACAGGCCCGTCGTATCCGAACTCGGTGAATGAAGAAACGCTTGAGTCAGCCGGGTTTGAACTTCATCAGAATTACCCGAACCCGTTCAACCCTTCTACTAAAATAATGTTCAGCGCTTACACCGGCCCGGTGGCTTTCAGCGGACCGGCAAGACTGCTTGTCTATGATATTCACGGCAAGACTGTGTTCATTGCGGAGAAGCGGATTCAAGACGGCTACTCCGGTGAATTTGAGTTTCAGGCAGGTTCGCTTTCTTCAGGAGTTTATTTTTACTCTGTTGAAATAAACGGAAGGCAATCCGGAACGAAAAAGATGGTACTGCTCAGGTAGATTGAACATTGTTAGAAAAGATTCGTATTCGTAACTTAGCCGAAATTAATTTCATTAAAAAACCCCAATACTCAGAAAGGAACAACCGATGAAAGCAAAGCTATTAACCTACTTTCTTGCTGTCGGCATTGTGGCAGTAAGCATTGCAAGAATTTCAGCGAAGGATGACGATCCTCTGCTTGACCAGCCGCCGAGGCAATACTGGGACAATGTGCTTTATACACAACCGCATCCCGTTGCAGTGATAACAGATAATGACGGCTACGATAATTTCGACCTCGGTGTTGATTTTGCAGAATGCCATATTTCAGAAAACCCCAGGCAACCGACTCAGTATTTCCTTGCATACAACACGAATGCAACTTACTACACTCTGAACGGAATTGACTGGCTCAGAAACAACCCTGTGTTTCCGAATGCGGCGGGCGACCCGGTCACAGCTTACGACAGTCTGGGCAACCTGTACTATGACAATATGAAGAGCCCGATCACCGGAACATGGAATGTAAGGTCCACAAACAACGGACAAACATGGTTTCCGTCTGTTTCGGCAAATATTGGAAACGACAAGAACTGGATCGCCGCGGATCAGACCGGCGGCCCGTATGCAAATTATGTTTACGGCGTAATGACTCCCGGAAATTTTGTAAGAAGTATTGACAACGGCGCGAGTTTTACAAACACTTTCGGAGCGTCAAACACTCTTCCGGGTATGATGGTCTGCGTAGGCCCGAATGTGCTTAACGGAAATAACGTGCAGGGTGGATGCGTTTATGTTGTAACAAACTCGGGAAGCTCCTTTTCCGCCACGTACACATTTTACAGGTCAACCAACGGCGGACAGACTTTTGATTTCATGTCAGCCCAAAACTTTGCGAACTTCGTGGGGACAAACGTGGGCGGAAGAAACTCCGTTCAGAACATGAGGACACGTCCTTATCCCTTCATTACTGCAGACAACAGCTACGGACCGAACAGAGGAAGGCTTTACCTTATTTATGCTTCAAACAATCCTCCCGGGGACGGCAACAAGCCGGACATCTGGTGCAGATATTCGACAGACCACGGAACAAGCTGGTCATCAGAGGTTAGAGTCAATGATGATGCCAACACCGAGGCCAACAATCAATGGCATCCTGCCACATGGTGCGACAAAGAAACAGGGAAGCTTTACGTTCAGTGGATGGATACAAGGGATTGTCCGACAAGCGACAGCGCGCTCATCTACGCAACATACTCAACCAACGGCGGACAAAGCTTCGTGCAGAATAAAATGATCTCCAACAAAAAGTTCAGGATCAACTGCACAACCTGCGGGGGCGGCGGTACTCCTGCTTATCTCGGTGATTACAATTCACTAATCTCCAACTCCGTAACATCCATGGTGGCATGGACGGATTTCAGAAACAACACCTTCGGAAGTTATGTGGCTTACTTTCCCGACTTTGCAATGAAGGTCAGCACATCAACCATCAGCGTTAACAACGGGCAGAACGCAACATTCAGGGCGATCGTACCCGGCGTGAAAAGCTATACTGACAAGATAAAATTTACCGCCAGGATCGACACGCTTCCCGCAAGCGGCTCGCTCAACCTTTCATTTGTCGGAAAGGATTCGATCACATCATATCCCGATTCCGTGCAGATCAGAGTTGACGCTGTCGGAAACGTAACACCCGGAAGGTACAGGGTAAAGGTTGAAGGAAGAGGCCCGAACGGCACGCCTGCTCACAGAAGAGTGGTTGATGTGCTCGTGAATTCCTCATTTGTAAATGTAAGGACAAACAGGCCCGGGGTTGCGGAATTTCAGGTGAACGGCGTCACTTACAATCAGCCGCAGCAGCTTGTCTTTACAAATGGAACCAGTGTTACAGTAAGAGCAATAAGCCCGAGGGTTGTCGGCGCAAATCAGTACACATTCGTAAACTGGAACAACGGCGGCGACACTTCACAGACTTTCAACGTTACGGCGAATGTTGACCTTCTTGCAACCTATAAGATCCAGTACAGACTGTTCACTGTTTCTTCCGTAGGAAACACATTCGGCGGCGGAGTATTTTACGACTCTGCTTCAAACCCGACATTCGGCGTGCTCTCGAGAAGAATTGAGAGCGGCGGAACTCTGTATTACTTCAGAGGATGGAACGGTGCGGGCAACGGATCATATACAAGTCCGGACAGCTCAGGCAACGACACCGCGGTCACACTGACCAACATGAGAAATCCCATTACTCAGACTGCAAGATGGTCAACCACTGTGGGGATCAGTCAGACAGGTTCCGCTGTGCCTGACAAGTATGCACTTCATCAGAATTTCCCGAATCCGTTCAATCCCTCAACCAGCATAAGGTTTGACATTGTAAGGCAGGGATCTGTTAAGGTCATCGTTTATGATGCACTTGGAAGAGAAACGAAACTGCTTGTAAACGAAAACCTCTCCCCGGGAAGCTATCTCGCAGATTTCAATGCATCAGACCTTCCAAGCGGAATTTACTATTACAAGATCATCACGGCGGAATTCTCTGACGTGAAGAAGATGCTTCTGATCAAGTAAAGATAGATCTCACTTCAATTTCATTCATGCATTCGCGGCTGTTTGTTGCCGCGGATGCATGATTTGCTTACATCAGAAATTCCAATGCTGTTGCAGTGAATTTCCAGTTATGGGAGGTTGACGATGTAAAGGACCTTCTTTGAGCGGCACAGATCCGGTAACGGTTCAAATTTCCCGGCATTGACTGAAGGAAAGAAGATTTATTGTTTGCATATCTTGCTTGCCGACAAAACACCTTAGAACTGCCGAATCTTGTTTTCAAAACATGACCAAAGTCATAGTTTTTGAAATCCTTCCTCCGTAGTTTTGTATAAAGGAAGTAATCATGAAACACACCTCACATACCCGCGCAGTCAGGTTTCTTTCGGGCATGCTTT